>JAIXVK010000126.1 GCA_027483085.1 Comamonadaceae bacterium
GAAGCCCGAAGAGGTGCTGGAAATGGAAGCACGCCTGGCCGGTGGCGACGTGCTGTTGGACCCCAGCCCGTCGGACGATGGCGAAGATGCCTTCGGCCCGATCACCTACCTGACGGACACCAACCACGAGCCGGTGGCGATGATTGAGGCCCGCCAACGCGACGTGTTAGCCACAGACGGCATCGCCACTGCGCTGAACAGTTTGGACGACCGCAGCCGCCGCATCGTGGAAGAGCGCTGGCTCAAGGTGAACGACGACAACTCCGGCGGCATGACGCTGCACGACCTGGCCGCCGAATACGGCGTGAGCGCCGAGCGCATTCGCCAGATCGAAGTGGCCGCCATGAAGAAGATGAAAACGGCGCTCGCCGCCTACGCCTGAGGCCGCAGCGGCACAGGCCGCACAACTTCACGCACAATGCCCCTGCCGGCCCCGCCTGCAGGGGCTTTTTCTTGGACACAGAGTCAATGACACCTACACGCCGCACCGCTGCAGTTGCTATGCTTTCCATAGCTGCTTGCGCAATATCCACGGGCGCCCATGCCCAAAACAACACCCAAACAGCTGCATGGCCAACCAAACCGGTCCGCATCATCGTCGGTTTTCCGGGCGGGTCATCGCCAGACCTGACGGCGCGGGCGTTTGCCGAACCCTTGTCCAAAGCCCTGGGGCAGCCGGTGATTGTGGAAAACAAGGTGGGTGCCGCGGGCAACATCGCCGCCGACACGGTCGCCAAAGCCACGGATGACCACACCATCGGGCTGATGATCAACGGCAACATGACGATTGCCAAGTTGCTCAACCCCAAACTGAGCTACAACCCGCTCAAAGACCTGACACCGGTGAGCCTGCTGGGCGTGTCGCCGCTGGTGCTCACAGCGCCTGCCAGCGCACCGGGCAACAATGCCACCGAGTTTCTGGCCGCAGCGCGGGCCTCGGGCGACAAGTGGAACTACGGCACACCGGGCGTGGGCACCGTGGGCCATATCGGCATGGAACTTCTCAAAGCCAAGGCACGCATCGCGCCCCTGCACGTGCCTTACGCTGGTTACCCGCAAGTGGCCACTGCCATGATCGCGGGTGATTTGCAGCTGAGCCTGTTGCCCCCTGCCCTGGCATCTGCGCAAATCAAGGCCGGCAAGCTCAAAGCCATCGGCATCACCGCCAGTGTGCGCAGTGCCTTGGTTCCGGAGATTCCCAGCTTGTCAGAAGCCGGGGTGAAAGACCTGAACCTGGAGATCTGGAACGCCGTGGCTGCGCCCAACAGCATGCCCAAGCCAATGGTGGCGCGTTTGTCCACCTTGTTCAGTGAGATTGCCCGCAGCCCGGAGATGCGTCAAAAAATGTTCCAGCAGGGCTGGACGGTGCAGGGCACCTCGGCCGAGGGACTGGCCAACCGGGTCAAAGCGGATACCGCCCTGCTGGGCGGCATCATCACGCAGCAGAGCATCAAAACCGATTAAGCGGCGAGCACCGCCCGCCTGAGCGCCCACAACGGCGGGTATGTCGCGCTCGCCTTTATAAACAGCTCAGGACTTCAGCAACTGCTGAATATCGGCTGCCAGCACCTTCGCCCCGCTGCCATAGCGGGTGAACAAGCGGAGGTTGCCTTTGGTGTCATAGATGTAGCTACCGGCGGAGTGGTCCATGGTGTAGCTGGTCGGGGTCTGGCCGTCGACACGCTTGTAATACACCTTGAAATCTTTCGCCAATGCGGCCAGCTTGTCAGGCGTGGTGTAGAGCGCAAGGAAGGTGGGATCAAAGTTCTCCATGTAGCCCTTGAGCACCTCGGGCGTATCGCGCGCGGGGTCCACGGTCACAAAGAGGCCTTGCAACTTGTCCCCATCGGCCCCCAGCGCTTTTTTGACTTCGGCCAACTCGGTCATGGAGGTCGGGCACACGTCTGGGCACTGGGTGAAGCCAAAAAACATCACCACGATCTTGCCTTTGAAGTCTCCGAGGCGGCGTACCTGCCCATTGTGGTCGGTGAGCTCAAAGTCTTTGGCGTAGGTCACGCCGGTCACATCCACCGACGAAAACTGGGGCTTGGACTCAGAGCAAGCACTCAACAAGCCACCAACGCCCGCAAATAGTGCGCCGGTAGCTATCAAACGGATAGCAGAACGTTTTTTCATAGTAAGTAATGATCCAGCAGCAAGGCCGCAAACAACACACTCAGGTGAATGAGCGAAAAGCGAAAGGTGGCACGCGCCAGCTCATCCGAGTAATTGCGCAGCAGTCGCACCGCGTACCAGCAAAAACCCAGACTCAGGCCCACCGCCACCACCAGATACAACCAGCTGCTCATGCCATACACAAAGGGCAACAAGCACGCAGCCAGCAACATGAAGGTGTAAAGCAGGATTTGCAGGCGGGTGAATTCGCTGCCATGGGTGACGGGCAACATCGGCAGCCCCGACTTGCGGTAGTCCTCGACCCGGTACAAGGCCAAGGCCCAGAAGTGCGGAGGTGTCCACAAGAAGATGATCAAAAACAGGATCAGGGCTTCAGGGCCGACATCCCCGGTCATGGCCGACCAGCCCAACACGGGCGGCATGGCGCCCGATGCGCCGCCGATCACGATGTTCTGAGGAGTCAGGGGCTTGAGGATCACGGTATAGATCACCGCGTAGCCGACAAAGGTGGCGAAGGTGAGCCACATGGTGAGCGGGTTGACCCAGAGGTACAAAATGGCAGAGCCAGCTGCACACAGCATGGCTGAGAAGATCAGCGTCTGGGTGTCGCTCAACTCGCCTCTCGCAGTGGGACGCCACGCAGTGCGCTTCATTTTGGCGTCGATGCCTTTTTCCACGATGCAATTGAACGCCGCCGCTGCGCCGGCGACGAGGTAAATGCCAAAGCAAGCTACCGCGGCATGGAGTACTTGCGCTGCCGTCGGCGCGCCCGGCACAGCCAACACCATGCCGATGAGCGCACAAAAAACTATCAGCTGAATCACACGGGGCTTCGTCAGGGCGTGGAATTGCGCCAGCACAGAGGGCTTGGGGGCGGCCATATCAACAGTCATTCGGATTCTCTGGTTTTTGTTCTATCAGCCGGCGGCATCCGCATTGCGGCTCCGGACCCACGCCCACACTAACACCATGACCAGCGCGCCTGCGCCGCCTGTGTGCATGACGGCGGCCAGCAAGGGCCAGCCGAGTACCACGTTGCTCAAGCCGGTGGCCAGTTGCAGCAGCAGCAAGGCGCACAGCCAAAGCGCCGGCCGTTTCAGCACCGGCTGCCGGTACCAATACCAAGCCAAGGCACCCAACAAGGCAAAGGTGAGCATCGCCATCATGCGGTGTCCCATGTGTATTGCGGTGAGCGCTTGGAAGCTCAGGGACTCCCCAGCGGCGGTCAGCCCCAAGGGGCGCCAAAACTCGAGGGCGGCAGCCCAGTCCATCGGCGGCCACATGGTACCTTGGCACCCCGGGAATTCGGTACAGGCCAAGACCGCGTAGTTGGTGCTGACCCATGCACCCGATGCCGCCTGAAGCACCAACAAGGCAAGGCCAGCTACGGTCCAGATCACATAAGAACGCGGCAATTTCCGGCTGCGGGAGGACAGCACACTCTTCGGTTGCCCCATGGCCACTTGCGCCACGAGCAGTGCCAGCAAGGTGTAACCCCCCAGCAAGTGCAAACTGACGATCGCAGGAAAAAGCTTCATGGTGACTGTCAAGGCACCAAAAGCGCCCTGCACACAGACCCACACCAGCGTAACCGTCGGCCACCATGGGTTCACGGAGGTCGACGGAGAACGCTTATAGCTCCGCCAAGCCCAGACAGTCATGAGCGTGATCAATGCGCCCACGCCGGTTGCCATATAGCGGTGGACCATTTCGATCCAGGCTTTTCCGTGGGTCACAGGGCCCTCGGGCAATAGGGACTGCGCCATGGCGATGTCATGTTTGGCGCCTAGGGGGCTGGCATTGCCGTAGCAGCCGGGCCAGTCAGGGCACCCGAGTCCGCTGTCCGTCAGCCGCGTAAATGCGCCAAATAGCACCAGGTCGAAGGTGATGAACAGAGTCACTGCGACCAACGCCTGGTAGCGGCTGGGGCCAGTGCCGCCCCGGTGGCGCAGATAGACCCATAGTGCGGGCACGCTGGCAATCAAGGCACCAATCACCAGTACCCGCAAGA
>JAIXVK010000153.1 GCA_027483085.1 Comamonadaceae bacterium
CGCCGCCTTGGAGCTGCATGATTTCTTTCACGAGACTCAAACCCAAGCCGGTCCCCGGGATGTCACCCAGCGGGTGGGCGCGGTAAAACCGCTCAAAGGCCCGTGCGGATTGCGCGGGCGTCATACCGATGCCTTGGTCAGTGACGCGCACGCCCACTTGCTGCTGCTCGCCCACGCGGCGCAGGCAGGAGTCCAACAGCACGCGGCCACCTTTGGGGGAATATTTCACGGCGTTGGACAGCACATTGAGTAGCGCCTGGCGGGTCTTTTCAAGGTCGGCCTGCACCACGCAACAGCCATGCGGAAGCTCGCACACCAGGGCATGCTGGTCGGCCTTGTAGTGCCAGCCAGCAAGGGTTCCGTCGACCAGTGCAGCCACACTGCAGGAGGCGATCCGCAGGTCTTTACCCCGCCTAGCCTCGATGCGCGAAAGGTCGAGCAACTCATTGATCAGGTCGATCAAAGAGCGGGACTGCCGGTGAATCGTGCCCAGCAGCTCCTGCTGTTTGTCGGGGTGAAGCTGCCGGACCAGCATCAATTCGGTGAAACCAAAAATGCTAGCCAAGGGTGTGAGCACCTCATGGGCGGCTGCCGAGAGAAACTCTGATTTCATCCGGTCAATGTCGTGGGCCTCGGTCACGTCGCGCAGATACAGCCGGTGACCGCTTACTACGCCGGTGTCTTGAGCTACGCACCGGACCTGCAACACCTTGCGGCCGCCGGAAAGCCACTCCACGCGGCACTCGGCCGAGCTACCCGGCGTATGCGGCAGGTCCATGACCCATGCCGTCAAGCCGGCGCGCTCTGCCATGTCTGCCTGCTCCCACCACTGCATGGCACGCGCGTTCAGTGGCTCGGGCTCTGTACTGGGGTGCCAGATGAAAACCGCCTCGTCCGAACCCTCCAGAGCGCTTTGCATTTCCTGCAGTTGGCGGCGCAAACTGTCGGCCTCGGCATGCACCTCCGGCTGTGCGCACAACAGAGCGTCCGGGTCGATCCACATCGCGCCCGACTCGGCGCCACACTGCAGATGGTAGTTTTTCATCATAAATGGCTGCTGCTCAGGTAGATATTGCGCACCATGCTCTTATTTTTATAGCGCCTAGCGACCGTCCACTGATGCGCGCCCGAGCAGGTGCACCGTGAGTGCATCCAGATATCCGCACAACCGGTCCGCGCTCAAAGGTTTCTGGTAGCGCACCACCTGTTGCGGTAGCCGGGTGTCCCCCTCCATCTCCTGCGGAGACATGGCAGACAGCGCGATGATGTTGAGCCCCTTCAGGTCCGGCTCTTGGGCCAATGCCTGGATCAGGGTAAAGCCGTCCATCGGCTCCATCACCAGATCGGTGACCACCAGATCGGGAATCATGGCGCGCACATGGGTCAGAGCCTGGTTGGCTTCGTTAACGATGGTCAGCTGGACCGTATGCCCTATGCGTGCCAGCAGCGATTTGAAGAACGCGATTTGCACCGCGTCATCCTCGACAAGCAGGATCCGCAAAGGCCGCGCGCTGGTCACTCCGGCCAGGCCGACATTGCGCGCGTTGAGCAGTTGCTCGACGCTGCTGCGAAATATCCGGCGATGCCCTCCGGGGGTGATCCAGGCATCCAACTCCCCGTTGATCACCATTTTTTGCACCGAGGTGGTGGAGAGCCCCAACAGCTTTGCCGCCTGTTGGGTGGTTAAAACGTCGCGTTCAGCGTTCATATCAACTTTCTCCGGTTGCATTTTTCATGACCTACATGCAATTCGCACAAATATAAAAAGAAATATTGATTAAATTCAATTAAATCATTTTTACATAAATAAGCTGGAAGATCAATTGAAATTCGATCAATTAATGAAAAACAAACAAATTTAAACAGGGGTCCACAAACGCTCAATCGCATCGGCCACAACGGCATAGTCTTGCGCCGCCCGGCTGTGTGCGGCATGCTGCCGCACCGGCTTGCCACGGCCGAACGCCTCGGCCACCCGGATATCCACCCGGATGCCGGGCAGCAGACGGTTCCGCCCGAATTGCTGGCCCAAGTCCTCGCAGACCTCACGGTGCAAGCCAATACGCGCATCAAGCATCACCGGCACAAAACCCAGCACTTTCAAGTTGTCGTTCATGCCGCGGCTGGCGACCCGGAAGATCACACGCGCCAACTGCCGGACGCCCTCCCCCGACAAAAAATGGGGCACAAAGGGGACCAACACCCGGTCGGCAGCGCACAAGGCGTTAAGCAACAAGCCGTCCAGCGAAGGCGGTGTGTCCAGCACAATCAAGTCGTAGTCCGCGAGCAAACCCTCGGCGGCGAGTGCCAAACCCAGCGCGTTCGAGGTATCCCCCGAGCCCCCGTGGTTGAACAAAGGGTCTGCCGGGACCAGGTCCAGGCCCGGCACCGCACAAGGGCGCAGCGCCTGCCGCAAAGTGTTGTGCCCCGCCAGAAACCCCTGGGCGGAAGCGGCACCCCGCACTTGCGGAACCCCGAGGCCTATCGCACAGTGGCTCTGGCTATCGAGGTCGATGAGCAAGACCCGGCGGCCGCGGGCGGCATATTCGCTGGCCAGGTTGACCGCCATCGAGGTCTTGCCGGTACCGCCTTTGCGGTTGGTGATCACGAGTACGCGGGCTTGTGGCATTTAGAAGAGCTCGATCTTGGGCAAACCGTCGTTACTGACCTGCGCTTCACCACCGGTGGCGGTTTTGTGCGCGAGGTGCTGGCTGGCCATCACATAGCGGGACACCTGTTGCTCCAGCTGCTGGGTGAGGGACACCATGCCCTCGCGGTCCCAAGGCTTGTCGTGCATCTGATCGGCCACGCTCTGCAAATGGCTGTTGAGCTCATGCATGGCGCCCTGCACTTGCTCGATACGCTGGCGGATCACATCGTGGAACTGGATCTGACCCAGCGCCTCCGAGAGCTTGTGCACGATCTCCATATGGCCGCTGCGCACACCCTCCACGATTTCCAGCAAACTCGCCGAGCCCTCTGCAAAGCGCGCTTGCATCGCGTTGATGTCGTCCAGCACCTTGCGCATGTTGCCGGCTGAGGAGTGCCGGTCTGTATGGCTCTCCACGCTTTCCAGCTCTTGATCGATCCCGTCGGTGGCAGAGCTGATGCGGCGTGCAATGTCCACCGCAACCTCGGCGGTCCGGTTGGATAGCACCCGGATTTCGGCTGCCACCACCGCAAAACCACGGCCGCTTTCGCCGGCACGGGCGGCCTCGATGGCAGCGTTGATGGCCAGGAAGTTGGTTTGCCGAGCGACGTTGGAAATCACATCCACCAAGGGCGTCAAGGCCTTCACCTCTTGCAGGCGCTTGAGCCGTCCGAGGTTGGTTTCAATGTCGCGCTGTTGGTCCTGCACGAACATTTCCAGAATCGCACCGAGTTGCTGGTCGACCTGGATCTTTTCGCGCACCACCTCTGAGAGCTCGGCCCCGTTGGCTTCAGACGCCTGTATGCGCTCCAGCTGTTGGCCCGAGACCTGGTACACCGAATCCACAATTTTGATGACGTTCATGACGCCTTCTTCGGTGTCGCTGACCGAGCCATCGAGCTGCTGGGCCAGTACCTCCAGGTAGGGCGCCACGTGGCGCAGCTCGGCAGCGGCCATGTCGGGCGGCATCCGAGATTGGGCTCCCACGCCCCGGCTGGTACTGCGGGCGTGCTGCCATGCCCGGTGCACCACCAGGTTCAAGCCACCGGCCAAGGCGATGGCCAGCAGCGATACGGCTAAATACTCCCAAGGTTTGGAGCCACCCAAAACCGTTGCAGTGTGGGCGAGGCCCCAAGGGGCCAGCCAGTACATGGCCACACCGACACTGCCCCACACGAGGCCGGTCATCCACAGGCGGTGAAGCCAAGGTATGTCAAAAGCTTGCAACATGGTGTCTCCTGCACGAGCAACCGGGCTCAGGCGCCGGGCACGACCTGCTTGACCACGCGGACCAGATCAGGGCCGGACACCGGCTTGACCAACCAGCCGGTGGCCCCCAGTTTCTTGCCCTCATCGCGCTTGCTGGCGTCGCTCTCGGTGGTGAGCGTCAGGATGGGGATGAAACGATAGCCCGGCAGGGTTTTGACCTGGCGGATCAGCTCCAAGCCGCCCATGTTCGGCATGTTGATGTCGGTGATGATCAGGTCCGGCTTCAATCCGCCCTTCAGCTTGGTCAGCGCCTGTACACCGTCGGCGGCAGTCTGCACCACGAAGCCATTCATTTCCAGACTGCTTTTGACACTCATGGTCATCGTGAGCGAGTCGTCCACGATCAAAATTGTTTTTGCCATCACTCTCTCCTTACGAACCAGCTGAAAACACGCTGCGCAAAGCACTCTGCAGTGGCGCAGCGACAGGCCAAACTGCCACCTGCACACCGGCGGCCATCAGCACTTGAATATTGGCGGGGTGCATGTGTGTGCACGCAGAAAAATCGGCTTGCACCGGGCTACGCTCCTGCAGCCAGGCCAGCAGCACTTCGGCGTCTTCCACACCGACGATCTCGGCAAACACCATCTCGGTGTCACGGTATTCGATAGTCATCAGAGCATCTCCTTGGTGTTGAGCACCATCAGGACGGAGCCGTCTCCCATCAAGGCCGAGCCGGAGTACGCCCGCAATCCGCTCAGCACCCCGGAGAGCGGCTTGAGGATGATGTCGGCTGTCTCATGGAAGTCATCCACCACCAGCCCCAGCGACTCGTCGCCTACGCGGACAACCAGCACGGCATATTCGTCGCTGTCGTTGGTCACTGGCGGTGCGGCCAGGCCCAATACGGCGTTCAGGTCACGCAAGGGGACCACCCGCCCCCGCAAGAGCGTTGCCTTGCGTTGCTTGATGGTGCGCACCGAAGCGCGCGGCACCCGCACGGTCTCGACCACCGCATCCATCGGAATACCGAACATCTGCTGGTTCGACTCCACGGTCATCACATTCGTCACGGCCATCGACAGCGGCAGCGACAGGCGGATGCGGGTGCCCTGCCCTTTGGTGCTCTCCAACACGATATTGCCGTGCACCTGCTCGATGGCAGTACGCACCACGTCCATGCCGACACCGCGGCCTGACAAATCCGAGATCACCTCGCTGGTCGAAAAACCGGGAATAAACACCAGGTTGACCGCTTCCTGGTCGCTGATGCGGTCCATCGTGGCTTCGTCAATCAGCCCTTTTTGGTAGGCCTTGAGCTTGATGGCCTGGGCGTCGATGCCTTTGCCGTCGTCGGTGATTTCAATCACCACCCGGTCAGCCTCCTGACGAGCGGCGATACGCAAGGTGCCGGCCGCCGGCTTGCCTGCTGCGGTACGCACCTCGGGCATTTCAAAGCCGTGGTCCAGGCTATTGCGCACGATATGGACCAAGGGGTCGCCCAAAGACTCGATGATGTTTTTGTCCGCCGCTGTTTCTTGGCCCTCGAGCTCCAAGTTCACTTGCTTGCCCAAGCGGCGCGAGATGTCTCGCACCAAGCGCGGAAAGCGCTGGAACACAAAAGACACCGGCATCATGCGGATCTGCATGATGGCGTCTTGCATTTCTTCTGAAATGCGGTTGATCGTGGCGTACTGTCCCTTAATTTCCCGGGCCAGCTCGCGCACGCCGAACACGGTTTCTGCGCGATTGGCCAAGTAGGGCATGGCATTTTTAGCCACTACCATCTCGCCGATCAGGTTCATCAAGCGATCGATCTTGACCTGGTCCACCTTGAGGCTCTTCGGGCTGGCCTCTTCGGGGCGACGCCCCACCCGCACATCCGCCTCTTGCAATTCGGGCTCTGCGGGCTCAGGCTCCATCGCAGGTGCCACCACGGCAGCCACCACAGGCGCAGGGGCCGCCGGCACTGGTGCGCTGGCTTTCACAGCGGGAGCGACCACAGCGGGTGCTACCGCTACGGTGGCCACGGGCGCTGCCGGCACGTCGGCCACAGCGGCATCTTCCGGAAAAGCCTGGTCCAGCCATGCGGCCAAGGGGGCTGCGGTTTGTGTTGCCAGTGCAGTGGCGGCCAAGGCCTCCAGCGCCGGCACTTCGCCCTGCCGGCCAAAGGCCTTCAAGCACCCGCTGAGGGACGCCACGGCAGCCTTGATGCGTCCGGGCAGCCAAGCGGCATCGTCGGGCAGCGCCAGCACCTCGCGCTGCACATCGATCACATTTTTCAGCGCCATCGCATGCACATTGTTGTGAATCGGCGATTGCGCAGGCGCCGCGGGTTTGGCGGGTGCCACCGGTGCGGCAGCTGGCTCGGTCCAGTCCGGGTTCTCGAAGGTGTTCACGGCCGAGACCAAGCGGCGCAACGCGGCGGTATCAGGCTGTGCGGCGGTCAACAAAAGCTGCATCCACCGCAACGCAGACGACAACCACAGGCTGCTGCTCGACAGCTGGATCATGGTGTCCACCGCGCGCTTGAAGCCTGTCAGGTCCTGGTGGTCGATCAGCGCGAGCGCGTCTTCCACAAAATCTTCGTACACGGGCCCGCCGTTGGAGTCGCCTTGCGGTCTCAGCAAACACAGTGCAGGCACCTCCACGATGTGCACCTGGTCCGGCACATAGCGATAGTGCGCATCGACCTCGCCACGATCAGCGGCCACCAGCACATCAAAATCGAGCATGCACCGGTAGGCATCCAACTCGGCCAATGCGGGCCACGCGGCCCGGGCCGACATGCCGGTCCACAGCCAGCCTGGCGTCTGATTGGCTTGGTGCAGCGGGTCGTCGCCTTGATAAAAGCACTCTTCGGACGGCACATATCGCACCCACAACAGGGGCGCACCATCCCGCGCTTGGGCCCAGGCCTGCATCCGGACGACCTCAGGCACCCGGGCCAATTGCTCGGCCAGGGGGAAGGCGGGCGCCACGCTGCCGCTTTGCACTGCACCCGCCTCGCTCACCGCCGGCGCGGATGTTTCTGCATCCGGGCTGATCAGTGCGCGCAGGGCTTTGGCTTGGCGCACGGCCTCGGCGGCCA
Source organism: Comamonadaceae bacterium (assembly GCA_027483085.1). Classification (GTDB taxonomy): domain Bacteria; phylum Pseudomonadota; class Gammaproteobacteria; order Burkholderiales; family Burkholderiaceae_C; genus Allorhodoferax. The sequence continues at coordinate 6,951 of JAIXVK010000153.1, forward strand.
TGTCAGCAGAGACCGGCTTGTCGGATTCAATGCCATCACACAACAAGCCCACAAAGTCCATGGCGTCCAGCAGGCGGTCTGCCAGCGTTTGCGAGTAGCGCACCTCGCCGTGGCGCACCGCGTCCATCAGGTCTTCGCCGGCGTGGAGCACCCGGCTCATCTCGGGGAAGTCAAACAAACCGCTGTTGCCCTTGAGGGTGTGCACCACCCGGAAGAGCTGGGTCATCAACTCTTCATCGTCGGGTGCCCGCTCCAGCTCCATGAGCTTGCCGCCGATGCCTTCCAACGCATCGCGCGCTTCGGACAAAAACTGTGCAAGCAACTCATTCATAGCGCATCCCCTTGCAGCAAGGCCACGTGTGCCACCAACTGGTCAGGCCGTGTGGGCTTGACCAGGTACAGGTTGGCTCCCGCTGCATAGGCCCGGCGCCGGTCGGCAGAGGCGGACTCGGTCGACACCATGATGGCGGGCACCTGGGGCATGTCCTGGCGGCGGAGTTCGCGCAAAAAGCCGTAGCCGTCCAGCTTGGGCATATTGACGTCGACCAGGTACAAGTCAAACGCGGTTTGCATGGCTTTCTCAAGGGCCTCTATACCGTTGATCGCCTCTTGCACTTCGTAGCCGGCACTCTCCAGGATATTGCGGTGGTACATGCGCACCGTAGCGGCATCATCAATTACCAGTATTTTTTTCATGGGGTTTACTCCGTTGGCTTCTGGTAAACAATCGCTTCGGGGAACTTGCGCACCTTGTAGAGCGAAGAAATCCGGCTCATGGATTCGGAATGTCCAAGGCAGATAAATCCACCCGGTTTAAGGGCGTCGTAAAAGGTTTCCGCAGCCGCCTTGCGGGACACATCGTCAAAATAGATCAGCAGATTGCGGCAGAACACCACATCAAAGTTGCGGTAGGCACGCGTGTCCGCCCGATCCGACAAGTTGACCCGGGTGTACTCCACGGCGCCGCGCAAGTCGTCGCAGATCTGAAAGTCTTCCCCCATCTGCCGGAAGTACTTTTGCCGGTATGCCGTGGGCAGCTGTCCCACCGAACGGGGCGAATACAAACCACGGCGGGCCTGCTCGAGGATCCGGGTATCGATATCCGAGGCCACGATTTCGACATCGTAGTTATGGATGCCGGCCCAGCGCTCCAGCAGGTAGATGGCGATCGAATAGGGTTCTTCCCCGCTGGACGAAGGCAATACCCAGATCCGCAGCGGACCATCGTCTTTCTTGCGCGACACCAGGTCCGGCAACAAGGAGTTCACCAGGCACTTGAACTGGTACTCCTCGCGGAAAAAGTAGGTCTCGTTCACCGTCATGGAGTTGGTGAGCGTCTGCAGCTCGACCCCACTGGCCTGAAAGCGCAGCATGGTGAAGTAGCTGCGGAAGGTGGCGTTGCCGGTGTCCGCCATTCGCTCCAGAAGCCGCTTGTCCACGAAGTAGCGCTTGGACATGTCGAACTGGATGCCGGTTTTGCGATAGAAGAACTCCCGGAATTTCTGGAAGTCGTCTTCGGAGATAGAGGCGTCTGCCATACGGTGCTCAGTTCTCTTGAATGCGTTTGATCGCGAGATCAGCGGCATATTGGATGTAAGGCTCATCAGCGAACCGGACTTTGAGGCGCAACAGCGATTCGAGTGAGGCTGCGCCACCGACCTCACCCAACAAATCCACCGCGGTGCCGCAGACGTTGACATGGTCATCCACATCGATCACCTGGAGCAGCCAGTTCTCCACCAAGGGGTGGCGCAGGGACTCCAGGATGTTCACCGCGAAGATACGCACATCGCTGTCTTCATCCATCAACAGGCCCAGCATGATGGGTGCCACCGCATCGGGCAGTTGCTTCATGGCTTCGATGGCTTCGTTCCGCAGGCCTGCGTCCTCTGAGCGCAAGCACGCCACCAGGCCATTGACAGCGGTGCCGTCACCAATACGGGTGATGCTGGTCAGCATGACCTCACGCACCGAGGCATCAGGCTCGACTTGCAAAGCCTCCACCAGGGCCTCTGAGCAGTCGGGGCAATCCACCAGGTCCCGCGCAGCCCAGCGGCGCGCCTCGGGGTCAGCGGCGAGCAATTGCTTGCACAAGCTGGGGCAGTCACGCGCGGAGGTCCGAGTGTCCCCGCGGACGCCCTCCGCAGGAGTTTGTTTGATCAGTCCCATCGTGTGTACCTC
>JAIXVK010000174.1 GCA_027483085.1 Comamonadaceae bacterium
ATCTTGATGGACGTCCAAATGCCCGTCATGGGCGGCCTCGAGGCGACCCGCGCCATGCGCGCGTGGGAGCGCCAGGAGCAGCGGCCCCGCACCCCCATCATCGCCATGACCGCCAACGCGATGGACCGTGACCGCGCCGACTGCCTCGAAGCCGGCATGGACGAGCACCTCGCCAAGCCCTACAAGGTCGAAATGCTGCGCATCCTGCTTGCGCGCTTCTTGCTCCGCTCCGAATAACCTGCACCCGCGCTCGGTCACGGTGCCGCGGTAAAAATGCGGCATCGTTTTTTACACAGCAGGAGCAGCAATGGGAACCATGGTTGAATTTCAGCGGCCCGACGGCAAAGCCGTGCAAGGCTATCTGGCCGTGCCGGCCCACGCATCCAATGCCCCGGCCATTGTGGTCATTCAAGAGTGGTGGGGCCTGAACGACCAGATCCGTGGCGTCGCCGACCGGCTGGCCCTGGCGGGTTTTCAGGCGCTGGTGCCAGACCTCTACCGCGGCAAATCCACCGTTGAGGCCGAAGAAGCCCACCACCTCATGACCGCGCTCGATTTTGGCGACGCCGCCGGCCAAGACATTACCGGTGCGGTGCAGTTCATGAAAACCCGCGCCCCCAAAGTCGGCCTCACCGGCTTCTGCATGGGCGGTGCGCTCACGCTCCTGGGCGTGACCCAGTCACCGGCTATTGATGCGGCTGTGGTCTGGTACGGCTGCCCGCCGCTCGACTACATCGACGCCAGCAAAATCAAAGCGCCGTTGCAAGGCCACTGGGCTACCCAAGACCAGTTCTTTGCGATCGACACGGTAGATGGGCTCGAGGCCAAGCTCACCGCTGCCGGTGTGGGCTTTGAATTTCACCGTTACCTGGCCCACCACGCTTTTGCCAACGAAACTGCCGTGGGCCCCAGCCGCACACCCGCCACCCAGTTCGACCCGGTCTGGGCCCAGCAGGCGTGGGACCGCACGCTGCATTTCTTCGGCAAACACTTGGGCTAAGCCCGCAGCTGAAGCGCTGTGTGCTTCAGAGCCCCAGTTGGATGGCCTTTTCCTTGGCGAACTTGGCCGCTTGCGGGCTCACAGAGCCCAAGCACACATAGACTGCAAAGTCCGCACCCAGCGCTTCTTTCTGGGCCACCAAGGCTTCGAGCGGCTCCACCCCGTGGGTGGCCGCTTTGTAGCGTTTGGCAGCGACCAGGGTGACCTGTCCTGCCTTTTCCAAACGGAAGTCGGCCGCACTCCCCGATGCGTTGGCCCCCAAACGCGTCACGCTATATCCCTGCTTAACGAATTTGGCGTTTAACTCTGCAGAAAACTCTCGCCAAGACAAGCCTGCCAAGCGCGCTGTCTCGGCCTCTACGGCTGCCGCAGACGGGGTGTTCCATTGCCGCTTGAGTGCCATTGCCGCGATCACCAGGAACGGGAACGTGCCGATGATGCCAAACACGACCAGGTCCTTGGGCATCAGAGCGGCGCACATCGCACTGATGACGCCTGCAATCAAAACGCTGTACCACCACGGGTTGCGCAGCAAGATCGCAAACAGTGAGTTGGGAGCCATTTTGTATTTCATCGGGGCATTCTTCGGAAATGGAAACCCGCGATTAAACCGCATCGCGTAGAGACATCATGCGGGCTGCAGTCTCTAGGGGCTTCTGGACTGCTTGGTATCGGTTATCGCGGCCCCCAGCGCGGGGAGACCGCAACGCTGCCTTAGCCGCCGGCCATGCGCAGCCGGCGTGCGGCGTCTTCGGCGCGGGCGTCGTCAATCTCGCGCAGCACCGCCAGCATGTCCACATCGGCATATTGGCGCTCGTAGCGGCCGGTGAGCGGGGTGTCGTTGGTCAGCATGCCGGCCTGGTACAGGCTCCAGATCTCGGGGCCGTATTCGGTGGTTAGCAGCTCGGGTGCAAACTGCCCGAAAAAATCCCGCAGGTTGCCCACATCGCGCATCAGCATGCGCTGGGCGTGGTTGTTGCCCGCCGCGTCCACCGCTTGTGGCAGGTCAATGATGACCGGCACATCCACCCCGCCCGCTTCCACCCCGGTGTTCGCCAGCAAGATGTTGAACTCCGACAAATCCCCGTGCACCACCCCCGCACACAACATGCGCACCACCTCGCCGATCAGCGTGGCGTGGTGGGTGAGGGCTTGTTCGGGTGTAAATGCCACGTCGTTCAGGCGTGGCGCGGCGTCGCCATGGGCGTCGGTCACCAGCTCCATGAGCAGCACACCATCGTGGAAGTTATAGGGCTGCGGCACCCGCACACCCGCTGCAGCCAGGCGGTAGAGCGCGTCTACCTCGGCGCTTTGCCAAGCGGCTTCTTGCTCCTGGCGGCCAAACTTGCTGCCCTTGGCCATGGCCCGGGCGGAGCGTGAGTTTTTGACCCTGCGGTTCTCGGTGTAGTCCACCGCTTGGCGAAAGCTGCGGTGGGTAGCCTCTTTGTAAATCTTGGCGCACAAGGTGTGCTCACCATTGCGCACCACAAACACCATGGCCTCTTTGCCGCTCATGAGCTGGCGCACCACAGTGTCGATGAGGCCTTCTTCCATGAGGGACTGGAGGCGGGGGGGAGCTTTCATCTACCGATTGTGACCGCCCCCGCCAAGCCCGCCTGAACCGTGCGGGCTGAAAGGCGCTTTAGCGCGAAGGCAGCGACCAGCCGGCCTGCTGGTTGTTCTTGTCGTTTTCGTAATCCCAGGTGCTGGCGCAACGGTCGCAGCGCCAGCGGGTGATGGTCACCGGCTTGCCGCCGCGCTCTTCTTTCCAGTTTTGGGTTTGCACCAGTTCGGCGTGGCCGGGCGCACGGCGCCAGTTGCGTTGGATGCCGCGGCAGGGTTCGCAGAGTGCGGCTTCGCGGGCTTCGGCCGCGGCTTTGTATTTGTCAGTCATGCGCCCGATTGTCGCCGGCCTTGCGCCGGGTGCCAATGACAGCCGCCTGCACTGCAGGATAAATCTATGCAGATAAACGCCTAAGCACATGATCTAAATAGGTTTTGTGTTGAATAAATCTATTCATATAATCATTCATGCCTGCCGCTAGCGACCTTTCCCACACCATCGTGCAAGCCTTGCGCCGCCAGGGCGGGGCGCTCAGCAGCGCCGAGCTGCAAGCGGTATTGCGGGTGAGCCAGCCCACGGTGTCGCGCGCACTCGCGCCGCTGATCCAGTCGGGCGAGGTACAAAAAGTGGGTGCCGCCCGCAAGCAACGCTACGTGCTGCCGCGCACCGTGCGCGATGTCGGCCGCAGTGTGCCGGTCATGCGCATCAACGCCCACGGCCAGCCCAGCCCGTTTGGCCGCATGGTGCCGCTGGCCAGTGGCGCGGTGTGGGTGGATGAAGAAGATGGCCTCAGTGCCCGCTTTGACGGCCTGCCCTGGTTTTTGGACGACATGCGCCCCCAAGGCTTTATGGGTCGCACCTTTGCCAGCACTCACCCCGAGCTGCAGCTCGGCAACGACCCCCGCTTCTGGAGCGATGACGACGTCTTGCGCGCCCTCGCCCTGTGTGGCGACGACCTGCCCGGCAACCTCGTGGTGGGCGAAGCGGCGTTTGCCCGCTTCCACACCCTGCCGCAGCGCGCCAGCCGTGTGGCATCGCCTGCGGACTACCCCGCCTTGGCTGAGGCCGCGATGCAAGGCAGCATTGGCGGGTCATCCGCCGGCGGTGAGCAGCCCAAGTTCTGCACGATTGTGCAGGGCGATGCAGCCGCGCCCGGGACTGCACCGGGCGAAGGTGCCCGCCATGTGCTGGTCAAGTTTTCACCCGCAGGCGATGCCCCCACCGACCAGCGCACCCGCGATCTGCTGGTGTGCGAGCACCTGGCTTTGCAAACCCTGGCCAGCGCAGGCATTGCCGCTGCGGCCAGCCGCATCAGCACCGCGGCGGGCCGGGTGTTTCTCGAGGTCGAGCGCTTTGACCGCACACCCCTCGGGCCCGCCAACCCGCTGGGGCTGGGCCGCATCGGCATGGTGTCGCTGATGGTGTACGACGCCGAATACGTCGGCGCCATGGACAACTGGGGCGCCACGGCCAACCGCATGCAAGAGCGCCAGCTGCTGCGCCCCGCCGACGCGCGCACCCTGCGCCTGCTCGAGGCCTTTGGCGTCTTGATTGCCAACACCGACCGCCACTACGGCAACATCTCTTTGCTGCTCGAAGACGACGACTGGGTCTTGGCCCCCGCCTACGACATGCTCCCCATGCTCTACGCGCCGGTAGGCGGCGAGGTGGTGCCCCGCAATCTGGCCGACCGCCCCTTGCAGCCCACCGCCGCCATCCTGGCCGAATGGCCGCAAGCCCTGGCGCTGGCCCGCAGCTTTTGGAGTGCTGCCGCGCAAGACACCCGCATCTCGGGCGGCTTCAGGGCCATTTGCGCCGGCAACCTGGAGCACATCAGCCGCTAGAGGGGCCCGGCGCCGCGCTAGCATCTACCAAAAAAGGGAGCGCGATGGACAAAGCCGACTTCATACATCTGGTGCGCCTGAGCGAGCACGCCAGCGCAGAAAACAGTGGCGCCTACCGCCGCAGCCTGGCCCGGTTTGCGGCGCTGGGCTACTTGTGGGTGGTGGTGTGCTTTGTCTTGGCCATCGTGCTGCTGGTCATGTCGGGCAAAGCGCTGTTGCAGGGGCCAGTCAAAGGATATTGGGTCATGCTGCTGCTCTCCGGGGTGGGCTTGCTCTGGAGCAGCGTGCGCGCACTGTGGCTGCGCCTGGAGGCGCCCGAAGGAAGCCCGCTCACCCCGGCAGATGCCCCCTTGCTGTTTGAGGCGCTGGAGCGCATCCGCAAAAAAACCCAGGGCCCGCCCATCCACCATGTGCTGCTCGATTCCAGCTTCAACGCCAGCATCAGCCAGCTGCCCCGTTTCGGCTTGCTGGGCGGCGCCACCAACTACCTGACCATCGGCCTGCCCCTGCTGCTCGCGCTGGACCGGCCGCGGTTTCTGGCGGTTATGGCGCACGAATACGGCCACCTGCGCGGCGGCCACGGCCAGTTTGCGGCTTGGATCTACCGCACCCGCATGAGCTGGACCAAACTCTACGAAAGCATGGAAGAAGACGCAGGCCTCATGGCCCACGCCACCCAGACCTTTCTGCGCTGGTACTTTCCACGGTTCATGGCCAAAACCTTTGCGCTGGCCCGGCAAGACGAGTACGAGGCCGACCGCATCGCCTGCAAGTTGTTGGGGCGCGACGTAACCGGCGCTGCCTTGGCCGAAATCGCCGTCAAAGGCGCCTGGTTGGGCCGCGAGTTCTGGCCTTTGCACTGGGCATCGGCAGGGCGCAGCCTCCAGCCCATGGGGCCGTTCTCGGCCATGCGGGTGCTGCTCACCCAACCGGTGCGCGACGACTTTGCCCGCGACGCGCTGCGCCAATCCCTCAAGGAAATGAGCAACCTCGACGACACCCACCCCGTGCTGCGCGACCGGCTCGAGGCCATGGGCGCGCGCAAAGAGCTGCCCCAGTGGTCGGCCAAACCGGCGATCGACCTGCTGGGCGCAAGTGCCAACACCTGGCTCCAGCGTATGGACCAGCAATGGTGTCGCGACAACGCCTCCGACTGGAAGCTGCACCACGCCTATTTGCGCCGGGTCGAAGAGCGGGTGCAAACCCTGCAAGCCAGCCTCTTGCGCAACAACGCCGATGAGCTCACCCAGCTCGGCGACCTGAAGCGCCGGCTTAACGCCACCGCCGACGTGCGCGACTGCTATGCCCGCGCCCTGCAGTTGGCACCCAACCACCCGGGCGCCCTGCGCGGCATGGTGCGCACCCTGCCTGACACCGATGTAGCCGGCCGCCTCGACGGGCTCAACCGTTTGGTCGAAGTCCACGCCGCCAGCACCTGGTGGGCGGCCAGCACCGCGGTGCAGATGCTGGAGCCGCTGGTGGCCGCAGGCCAGCCCTATGACCCGCTGCTCAAGCAATGGCGCGCTCGCCTCAAGCAGGCCGACGAGGCCGAGCAACGCGCCTGGAACGAGATGGTCGACACCCCGTATTTCCAGTCCATCACCCGCCACGACCTCAACGACTTTGAGACCGGCGAACTGCAGGCCGACTTGGCGCGCTGCAAGCCCCTGCGCCGCGCTTGGCTGGTGCGCAAAAACCTCCAAGAGTTTGCCTACCGCCGCTGCTACATCCTGTTTGTGGAGCTGCCCGGCCTGCCCGATGGCGAGCGCTATGCGCTGTGCCGCAGCCTCGAGCGCTCGCTGGACTTGCCCGGCCCGGTGCTGGTGCTGTGGGCCGGCACCGACCCGACGCTGCAAGACATCCAGAAAAACACCTTCGATGTGACGTTTGCACGGTCGGTGGCGTAGTCTTAATTTGCTCCGCGCGGAGTACTTTGCCTGTGCTATGCTCCGGCCCATGTTGTGCACTTTTTGCCTGAACCCCTACCGCGCTTTGGCGCGTGCCCTGCCGGGCGAGGCCGTGCGCAGCATTACCACCATTACCACCACGGCCACCTGAGTCGTGCAGGTGGCCGTTCCGGCTGCCACCTGGTGTACCTCCCGCAGAGCGAACCGGCCCCGGCAGCCGGGCCCGCAACTGTTCCGGAAGACACCTTATGTACCAAGACCACTTCTCCCTCTCTGCCAGCAGCCCGGCCGGCACGGCACCGCCTGCTGCGCCCGCACCTTTGCGCGTAGGCCTGCTCGGGCTCGGCACCGTGGGCAGCGGCACCTATGCGGTGCTCCAGCGCAACGCGGCCTTGATTGCCGCCCGCGCGGGCCGCCGGATCGAGGTGCGCATGGTGGCAGTGCGCAACCTGGCGCGGGCCCGCACCGTGCTGGGCGAGCAGCCGGGCACCCCGCTGCTAACCGACGACCCCCAGGCCCTGGTCTGCAGCCCCGAGGTCGATGTGGTGGTCGAGGTCATGGGCGGCACCGGGCTGGCCCGCAGCCTGGTGCTGCAAGCCATTGCCCACGGCAAACACGTCGTCACCGCCAACAAGGCTTTGCTCGCCGAGCACGGCGCGGAGATTTTTGCCGCCGCCCAAGCCCGTGGCGTGGTGGTGGCCTACGAGGGTGCGGTGGCAGTCAGCATCCCGATCATCAAGGCGCTGCGCGAAGGCCTGACCGCCAACCGCATCGAGTGGGTGGCCGGCATCATCAACGGCACCAGCAACTTCATTGTGTCGGCCATGCGCGAGCGGGGGCTGGGCTTTGCCGCCGCGCTGGCCGAGGCCCAAGCCCTGGGCTACGCCGAGGCCGACCCCGCCTTTGATGTGCAGGGCACCGATGCCGCGCACAAACTCAGCCTGCTGGCGGCCAATGCCTTTGGCACGCTGCCGCAATACCCGCAAGTGCAGGTGCAAGGCATTACCGCGGTAGACGCGGCCGACGTCGCCTTTGCCGAGCAACTGGGCTACCGCCTCAAGCTGCTGGGCATAGCCAAGCGCCACGGCACTGGGCTGGAGCTGCGGGTGCACCCCACCTTGCTGCCTGAGAGCCATTTGCTCGCGCAGGTGCATGGCAGCATGAACGCCGTCATGGTCAAGAGCGATGCGGCGGGCATCACCCTGTATTACGGCGCCGGGGCTGGGGCCGAGCAAACCGGCTCGGCAGTGATTGCCGACCTGGTAGACCTGGCCCGCAGTGCCAGCCTGTCGCCGGCGCAGCGGGTGCCGGCACTCGGCTTTGCCAGCGGAGTGCAGCCCGGCTTGCCGGTCGTGGGCGCAGACGATGTGGAGAGCGCCTTTTATGTCCGCCTGGACCTGAGCCGCCCGGACGCTACCGTGCCCCGTGTTTTGCAGCAGTTGGCGGCTGACGGCGTGCAGGTGCAGCGCATGGCACAGCACCCCCACCCCAGCGACCCCGAATTGCGCTGCCTGGTGCTGCTGACCGCCCCGCTGGCCTTGCGCACCTTGCGCCCCGCCTTGGAAGCGGTAGAGGCCTGGCCCACCGTGCTGGGCTATGCCAGTGTGCTGCGGGTGGAGAGTCTGGCTTAGTGATAGACCACGTTGTCATCCACGCTGTACAACGTGCAGGCTTGTTTGGCACGTTCCTCGCAGCGCTTCAGGGCTGCTGCGTTCACATCATCCGTGCCACCCGACACCCATCCCCAATGCTGGCGGGTGGGTGCCACGGCAAACGCCCTTGGCGGTTTTGCTTGCAGATAGCGTTGGTATTGCTCTGTGCCAGCGGCAGACTCCAGCGGTAGCTTGCCCAGGTCTGCCAATGCGGCATAGCCGCTGTGCGGAAACTGCAGTGCCCGTTGGCGCTCGGGCAGCTTTCCCTGGTCCGGACTGGCTACGCGCCGAACATCCGTGATCACCCCGCGTTCCAGCGCGTTGGTCGTGATGGGCTCGCAGCTGGTGGGGTTCTGTGGGGTCAAACCGTCACAGAAAAACACGCTGTTGCCCAAGCTTGCACCCACATCCGGATGAAAGAAATTCGCTGCGCCCCTG
>JAIXVK010000249.1 GCA_027483085.1 Comamonadaceae bacterium
AGCCCACCAGCGTCACGCTGGGGCCAAGCTTTGGGTACATTGGAGGGCGTTATGGAAGATCTATCGCAAGTGGTTCACCACAAGACTATGTTGAGGCACTGACCCATGGTTAAAAAAGCGCCCCGACGCACCGCTGAGCGGATTCTGGAAACCACCTTGGAGCTGTTCAACCGCTTTGGTGAGCCCAACGTTTCGACCACCCTGATTTCTGCCGAGCTGGGCATCAGCCCTGGCAACCTGTACTACCACTATCCAGCCAAAGACGAGCTGATCAACTCGCTGTTTGACCGGTACGAGCGTGCGCTGAACGAACTGCTGAACGCCAGTGACAATGTCCGCGACGTGGAAGACGCATGGTTCTTCATGCACACGCTGTTCGAGCTGATTTGGCAGTACCGTTTCCTGTACCGCGATTTGAATGACTTGCTCAGCAAAAATCGCCGTCTGGAGACCCATTTTCAGAGCGTTTTGAAGAACAAGACCCGCTCCATCCGCGCGATGCTGGAGTGCATGGCGCGCGCCGGATCCCTGCAAATGGACATCCGCGAGATGGAGCCCACAGCCACCAGCATGGTGGTGGTGCTGACGTATTGGCTGAGCTTTGAATATGTGCGTGACCCCCGCAACGCCTTGGAGCCTGCAAGTGCCCAAGCGGCGCTCTTGCGTGGCGGCCAACATGTGCTCAACCTCCTGGTACCGTACCTGCAAGTCCAACAACGCAACCACTTGCTGCAACTCAGCGGTGCGTACCAGGCGCCTTGATGCTGGGGGCGCTCGACTGGCAACCTTATCCCTATGTGCACCTGCGTGCGCTGGATGCCGTCAATTTACCGGCGCACTGGGCCGCACTGCACGCCGGCGACGCAGAGCCCCTGCCTTCCGACCCTGACCTATTGTCAGCATGGGCGCTGTTCCACCGCGGGGAGTTTGAGGCCGCATTTCATGCGGGTCGCTTGCTGGGCCATGCCGGCGTCACCGTGGCCAATAAGGCTTGCCTGATCCATGCGGACTTTCTGGAACCCAGTGAAACCACCCGGCTGAAGCTGTATTGCGACACGGCGGAGCGGGCACTCCGGCAGATCAACCATGACCCGCACAACCCGAACGCGCATTACTTTTATGGTTATGCACTGGGTCGCTACAGCCAAGGTACCAGTGTGGCCCAAGCCCTTGCGCAAGGGCATGGTGAAAAGATAAAAAAAGCGTTTGAAACGGCGATTGCATTGCAAGCGCTGCATGCAGATGCCCACCTCGCGCTGGGCACTTTTCATGCAGAGGTGATTGACAAGGTCGGAGCGATGATTGGCAACATCACCTACGGTGCCCACCCTGACGTTGCGATTCGGCACTTTCGCGCAGGCATGGCCCTGATACCCCACGCGCCCTTGGCGCTGTCCGAATACGCGCGCGGCTTGCTGATGCTAGATCCGGAGGCCCACGAGGTCGAAGCCATGGAACTTTATGCCCGCGCCGCAGCAGTCAACCCCAGAGACGCCATGGAGCACTTGGGCGTCCTGCAGGTCCAGGCCGAACTCGCCGACTGATCACTCGCCCCAGGGCAGCATCAAAGTCAATACCGACAGCTTGGCAAACTCCGGCTCAAACTGGTCAATGATTTTTTGGGGATCCGGGCACAGCGTGGCATCCGTCACGACGCCGAACTGCACACCGCCCCCGTAACTCAAAATAGAAACGCCCAAGCCGACGGACCCGCTCTGGGGCACCCAGAACAGGTTTTCCTCGATCGTAGAGCCGCAGATCTTGAGTTTCTCCCGAGGGCCGGGCACATTGGTCATCACGGCCGTGGTCTTTTTGGAGAACAAGCTCAGCAAAGCATCCTGCGCCGGCTTGATCAACAAACCAGCCACTGCCAACAATCCGAAGGCCAACAGTGGCTGCATACTGCCTTTGAGGCCGCGCATGCGGGCACGCACCTCGTACACCCGCTCAACCGGGTTATCCAGGCCGATGGGCAGCACCAAAGGCGCAAGCCCGAACTGGTTGCCCAGCTTGTAGGCATGCTCCAACGGTCGCAAATTCACCGGCACCATCGCCCGGATTTCCTTGCCGCTCACGGCATCGCCCTGCTCACGCAAATAGGCACCAATGGCGCCTGCCACGCAGCTCAGCAACACATCATTGATGGAGCAATTCAAGGCCTTGCCCACGGCTTTCACCTCTTCCAGTGGAAGTGGCGCACACCAGGCTACCCGCTTGGCATTGCCGGGCTGCCCCTTGAGGCGCGTGGGCGAATCGTCCGGCATCAGGGCCAATGCCGCCAAGTCGCTCACGACCTGGTAGGCCATCTTGGCCATGTCGACCGAGCTGTGCATGCCAGACTCCATGCCCTTTTGCGGCTCCATCAGCAAAGACATGGACTTCACCGCGCCATCCCCAGCGGCACCCAGTGCTTTCACCGCCAGGTGGGTCAAGGGCTTGAGCAGCGCATCGCTAAGCCATTCTTCTGCGCCATCCATCCCTTGGGCACGTGCCGCCTTGCTGCGGCGTTGGGGCGGCGGGCTACCGCCATCCACTAGAGACTGGGTCACCGAGATCAGGGCAATGCCATCAGCAATGCAGTGGTGAATCCGCACCATCAGGGCAGAGCCGCCCTTGTAGTTCTCGACCAAATGAAACTGCCACAAGGGGCGGTCGCGATCCAAAGGCTCCATCGTCAAGGCGGCAAGGCGCTCTTGCAAAGCCTCCTGCTCACGTCCGCGGGGTTTCTTCGCCAAGGTTTCGGTGACCACATGGCGATCAAGCTGAAAGTCAGAGTCCTCGACCCACGTCGCGCCGGCCGCGTCTTCCACCACCCGCTGCTTGAATCGAGGGTACTTGAGCAAGCGCTCTTCGACGCGCAGCTTGAGGTCCGCCAAAGGCAGGCCCGGCTTGGTCACCCACACGCCCACAATCATCATCAAGTTGGCACTGGAGTCCATGCGTAGCCATGCGGTATCGACCTTGGACATACGTTCACCCTGCAAGCCCAGAGTGCCTGCGACGGCATCCGCCACATTTTTCTGCACGGTGCCGGCGGCTTTGCGGGCACGGCGCGTCACACTTTTGGCCACTGGGGCGACCGGCGCTACCGTTTCAGCGATCGTGCTGCGGGCCTTGCTTGCAACCTTCTTGGCAATAACTCGGGTGACCATGGTTTCTCCGGACAGAACACGTGTGGGGGAAGCTGCCTATTCTGGGGGTAAAACGCCGCTTAAGATACGGGTCAGGCACCTGCATGCATCGGGTGTTCCCCTAGTTTCTTGCATCTCACCGAACGGAGAAAACCATGGCCGATTTGAAAGCCGCTTTTGAAGCCGCTGTTGCCAATTCCAAAAACTTGAGCGAGCGCCCTGACAACGGCACGCTCTTGAAAATCTACGCGCTTTACAAGCAAGCAACTGCCGGTGACAACACCGAAAAGAAACCCGGTTTCGCCGACATGGTGGGACGCGCCAAGTGGGATGCCTGGAATGGATTCAAAGGCATCAGCAACGATGACGCCATGCAACAGTACATCGACTTGATCGAATCTTTGAGCTAATTCAGCCAGTAGCGCCCGCAGAATATGCGGGGTCTGCTATTAAAAAAGTAGCGCTTGCGCTACTTTTTTTTCGCCACCGCTTTGGTGGCTGCCTTGGTCGCTGCTTTCGTGGCAGCTTTGGGCTTGAGCAGTTGATCGAGGTTTTTGACAATCTCGCCTTCAATCTTGTCTTTGAAAGCACCCAGCAAAAAGCCCAGTTTGGCGCTGAGCTCAAACTTGGCTTCGCTCACCTGCAGCATGCCGCTCACCCCTGAGCGCTTGAAGATCACTTCATCCAAGCCATCGCCCTCGACATAGGTGCACTCCATGTCGAACTCCTGTTCGGCCTGTTCCGCCCACTCAAAGGCAATCTTGCGGGCAGCCTCAAAGCCCAGGCTGTGTTCGCGCAGTATGTGTATGTCCGCCACGGATGCTCCTCTTGTCAGTATGCTGTAGTTGCTGCAATCGCAGTCAACCACATCATAGAACTACTGCGGACCCTGCCATGCTCTACAAATTCAAATCTAAAGTAGCCAGCGACGTCATCATGCTGGAACCCAATGGCCGGCAGATTCTGACCCTCTGGGGTCGCACGGACGAAGACAGCCTGCGCAAGGGGATTTTGCTCGCCGCGGACATGCCTGCGGCCATCAGCGCCGTCGAGGAGGCCATTGCCAAAGAAGAGGCACACCGCATTCAGGCGGCGCTCGAAGCGCAAGAAAGAGGGGAAGAAGCTGCAACACCAGAAGGGGTGAGTTTGCGTCAGCGAGCCACACCCTTGCTGGATATGGCCCGCCGCTGCCTGGCAGCAGGCAAAGACATTACTTGGGGCGTTTGACCCTGCGACTGAGTCAAACGCGCCAGTGCGAGCCGCTTAGTCGGCGTAGACGCCTGCGGCCTTGATGATCGGTGTCCACTTGGCGATTTCAGCCGCCACAAACTTTTTGTGCTCAGCGGGTTCAACACGCTTGTCCGTCACCACCACTGCGCCCAGCGCTTCTTGCTTTTTGATGAACTCAGGGTCTTTCAACGCGGCCTTCAGTGCAGAGTTCAGCTTGGTCTGAATATCAGCAGGTGTGCC
>JAIXVK010000490.1 GCA_027483085.1 Comamonadaceae bacterium
CCAAGTCAGGCGCCGGGTAGGCGTTTACAAAATCCAATGCCTGCTGAACGTTGGCAGCCGCATTGACCACGCAGCCCCAGGATTGCAGCAAGCTCTGCAGCGCCTCCAGTGCAAAGCCATCGTCCTCAACTATCAGGATCCGCATCCCCTCGAGCTCACCGCCTTGGGCAGACAGCGTCAGCGGCGCGGGCGCTGAGAACTCTTGCGGCAAGGCCCTGGGCAACACAATAGAAAACCGGGTACCGCAGCCCAAATCAGAGCGCAGGCTGATGCTGTGGCCCAGTAGCTTGACGGTACGCTCCACAATATTCAGGCCGAGGCCCAAGCCCTGTGTACGGTCGCGGCCACTATTGCCAACTTGGTAAAACTCCCGGAAGATTTCTTGCTGGTGCTCAGGCGAAATACCGATACCGCTGTCTGCCACATCGATCCGTAAATTGCTACCGCCATCGATCACACGGCATGCCACCAACACAGTACCTTGCTCGGTGTAGCGCACCGCATTGTTGGCAAGGTTCATCACCACCCGCTGCAAAAGAACCGGGTCACTGAGAAACCACTCCTGCGTAGGCCGGATGCGCAAGCGCAGCCCTTTGCTGCTGGCCAAAGGAATCAAAGCCTTGTGCACTGCCTGAAAAAGCTTGTCCAAGGGCGCCTCGGTACGGTGCACCTGAACAGCCCCCGCGTCCAAGCGAGACACATCCAGCAACCCATCCAACAAATCCTGCATGGAAGACACCGACGCTTCGAGGCTGTCCACGACTTGGCGGGCAGATATATCCAAGGGCAACTGACCCAAGCGGGCGACAAACATGCCCAATGCGTGCGTGGGTTGGCGCAAGTCGTGGCTTGCTGCGGCCAAAAAGCGCGATTTAGCCAAAGTGGCGCTTTCCGCTTCTTCTTTTTTGAGGCGCAACTCGCGGGTCGCGACCTCCACCCGGTATTCCAACTCTTCGCGCCCCCAAGCTAAGCGCTGGGCCATTTGATTGAGACGGGTCTGCAAATCGAACAAAGGGTCTGAAGGCAGAGCCTCAGAGCTCGGATTCAAATCACCCTCGCCGATGCGCTCAATCGCGCGCGACACACGCATCACGGGTCCGATCACCCCCTCCCCAAGTCGGGAGGCCAACCAGCCGCCCAGCATCAGCCCCACCAGCCCGATACCGAGTGCGACCAGCAAAGTCTCTTGGCCGCTTTGATCCAGCCGATCCCGTGACACCTCCAGCACCACGTATCCCAAAACGTTGCTGTTCAACCCTTGTGTCGGCCCGGAATAAAAGTCATCCAGCGCGACATTGCTGGGCCACACACGCTCCCAGAACACATCGACCCCGAGGCGCTTCTGCCGCGCAATGTAATTGGCCCCCATTGCCTCGGGTAGCTCTGCATAGCGTGTCTCCCCCGCCTTCGCCAAGACCTGCCCGTTACCATTGAAAATAGCAATCGAGCGGACATCCGGCTCGGTTTTCAGACCGTTCGCGATGGCTTGCAGGCTTGCCGCATTCCCGGAGAACAAACCATACTCACTGGCCCTCGCTAGTTGTTGAACGATCAATCGCGCACGCGTGGTGTGCGCCGAATCCAGATCAGAAACACGGGTCGTCCAGAAAACGGCCATCAAGGCCAGCACTACCAAAAACACCGGCGTAATGGCTGCCAGCAACATGCGAAAGCGGATCCCCTGGAATCTCATGGGCGACGCTCCGAACGCTTGAGCCGCTCTGTCAACGAGCGCTCGTCCAGCACCAGGTCCAGCGAACGGGCGACTTGCTCATTCAATACAACGGTGAAATCCGTGGGGTATTGCAGCGAAATCCCCGTGTTACCCGTCAAATGTGTTTTGGCTATTGCAAAAGCCTGAATACCGATTTGCCGAGGCGTGCTGTGCAAAGACATGAGTGCTCCGGCCCGCACATAGGCCGGTGAAAAGGCGATGACCGGCACACGAGCCCGATAAGTCGCCAGCAACACATTGGAGATGGTAGATCCGTTGTAGACCTTGGAGTCAGGAACAGCCAACAGCACATCGGTATCGTCCAAAACCGCCTTCAAAGCGGAAAACAGGGTCCCGGAGCCACCAACATAGCCACTGACCAACTCCATGCCCTTTAATTGCAGAGCCGACTGTAGTGTCGGGCTCTGTTGACTAGACTCCGAGCCGAACAGAACGCCCACCCTTCTTGTATTGGGGAGCGCAAGACGCATCAACTCGACTTGACGACTGAAAGGCTGATCCAGGTACACCGCACTGACAGAGGCTTGCGATTTGGAGGGTGCCTCCCGCAAGATACGCTCCATGCCAGCGCGCGGAATCAGCGAGGCCACCACCGGTATCCGCACATCGAGCGCCAAAACGCTGGCCAATGCATCACTGCCCAACGTCATGACAACACGTGCACCTTGAAGGAGCTCAGCCTCTTGCAGGCGGCTATCGCTAAGGTAAGTGATCGACGGCTGGGCGCGCTCAGGGTAAGCGCGCGTAAATTCAAGCGCAATAGTTTGGGCAGTTTCAACATGGCCTGCCGTTTTTTCACTGCTGACGATGACCAAATCGGCCGCTTGCACCTGCGCGAACACACTGATCGAAAGAACCCAGCCAACGATGAAGTGAATAGCGCGCAAACCCATTTTTTCAGAGCTCCGCTTTCAAGGTTACGAACGCGCGACGATCGAAAAAGAACTTGCTATCGCCGTCACGAACCGGCTGATCCCAGTTCTGGATCACCAGCGATAGCTCGGCTTTGCGACCAGACAAGCGAAAGGGCTTTGCGATACGCACATCGGTACGGACGATGTTGTAGAACGTATCTCTAGGCGACATCAATGCAATGTCTTCTGACTGGGCGTGCATCAGTGAGACCACATAACCGTTGTTGAAGGCGTAGCTACCGGTCAAAGACATGGCATACCGTGCGGCACTCTTAAGGACCCGCAGCTGCTCTACCCCAGAGATATGGGTCCAGGTCTGGGTCACCATGAGGAGCGAGGGGGCCGATGGCTTCCATTGAAGCTGGTGTTCCAAACCTTGTATGCGATAGTTTTGGATATTCAGATGGTCAATGGGACTTACGAAGTTATTCGGATCATTTATTTGCCTTGGCCGCTCTATACCGTCGGTGATCCGCTCATCGAAAATTCTCACGTCTCCAGACAAACCGCGTGCAGGCAGCGCCAGGTTGTATCCGAGTTCACGGCTCTCAATTTTCTCCGGGCCCACATTGCCGCTGCTAAAAACTGTTTGGATGTAGTGTTTTGCGCTCTGGTCATAGTAACGGACGTCCGCGTATTTTTCGAAGGCACTGGGCGGCCGGAACGCAGTGGACACGCCTGCCCTCAAGGTATGCCCTTGAGACACATGCCAGTTAAGCATCAATCGCGGAGACACGGTTTTCCCGCCCAGTTCACTTTGCTCCAGCATGACCCCGCTATTGAGAATCCATGCCGGCAAAGGCTTCCACTCTATGTTGCCAAACAGGCGCTGGAAGTCTGTAGCAACGCTTCCTCTGCCGTAAAAGCTTGACGGGGAAGTCAGAACCTCTCTTCGAAGTTCAGCCCCCCAGACCGCACGCCACTGGGGGTCCAACACGGTGGTGTGTTGAAGTGAGATCGCCTGGTTTACTTCGTGCCCGCTAAAGTCCACTGGAATCCCGTAATAGGAGATTTTCTTATCGAGGTCGTCTTGGCTATAGCTGAGGAAAGGGAAAACATCCCGGTGGGTGTTTTCAGTGTGCGACAGCGAAACTTTTAAATCCTGCTCAGGTGTCAAAATTTTGTGCCAATCTGCTTGTACAAATTGCGCCCCAATAAATCGACTCCGTGCGGCATTGCCCGGAGAATCAGTGTTGCCACGTCCGGCATCAATCCCGACACTGCCTGCTCGTAACTCCAACTCCAAACCGCTATCTAGGGCCAGCGCACCAGTGACATTCACCCGTGAGACACGGTTCACCCCGTAGGCCGAACGCAAGCCCATGTCACCCCGCGTGTCCGCGGACACCCGATAGGCATGGTCTGAATCGCCCCAACCGGTGCTGACAAATGCGTCTGCCACACCGCTGTCCCCTGCACTCATCCTCGCTCGTGATCCGGCTGTTTCGCGAACATCGCGAGAAATAATGTTGATCACGCCTAAAAACGCGCGCGCACCGTAGGCGGCGGAATTGGAACCCCGGAGTATCTCAATGCGCTCGATATCGTCCATAGCCAATGCCTGCAGACCCAGACCTGCTGAGCCTTGCAGGTGGCCCGAATACACCGAGCGGCCGTCTACCAATACCTGAATGCGGTTGGCCCAGTCGTCATTGCGACCGTGGTAGCTGGCCATGGGCGCATCCGTTTCAAACGATGTGGTCGTCTGGAAACCGGGAACGAGGCGAAGCAAATCCGTAATGTCGCGGGCACCTGAAATACGGATGAAATGGCGGTCCAAGATAGTCACTGCGCCTGGCGCTTCGTCCACCGGCTGTGCGAGGCGGGATACCGATAAAACGACCGGAATATCACTCATGAAATCACGTTCGGACACCGCCACGGGTCCGGTTTGCTCTGCTGCAACCCAAGGAGATACCAATGTCAGTAACATTACGGTGATAGATGGCTTCATGGTGTTCAATCCAACAACGGTTGCTATTCTTTCTGCAGCAGATTTTGCCCTGATTACGGCGACTTTGACGAACATTCCTACAAACCGCATGGCAAGCTCTACCCAACGCGTTTTCCCTCTGATTGAC
>JAIXVK010000179.1 GCA_027483085.1 Comamonadaceae bacterium
CGGCAAAGTGGTGGAGTACAAGCCCCTACTGGATGAGGCGATTGCCACCTCCAGCCACAAACCCGCTGCGGTGCTGATGGTGGACCGCAAGCTGGCCCCGATGCAGCTGGTTGCCGGGCGGGATCACTTGTGGGCTGAGTTGCGCCAAGCCCACTTGGAAACCCAAGTTCCGTGTGTCTGGCTGGATTCGGCCCATCCCAGCTACACCTTGTACACCAGCGGTACCACCGGCAAACCCAAGGGGGTGCAGCGCGATACCGGAGGCTACGCAGTGGCCTTGGCGGCCAGCATGAAGCATATTTTTTGCGGCAATCCGGGGGAAACCTTCTTTTCCACCAGCGACATCGGGTGGGTGGTGGGGCACAGTTACATCATTTATGGCCCTTTGATTGCCGGCATGGCAACCATCATGTACGAAGGCCTGCCGACCCGGCCCGACGGCGGAGTGTGGTGGAGTCTGGTCGAGAAATACAAGGTGACCGTCATGTTCAGCGCGCCGACCGCGGTGCGGGTGCTCAAGAAACAAGACCCGGCGCTGTTGAGCAAATACGACCTGTCAAGCCTGCGGGCCTTGTTTTTGGCCGGGGAGCCGCTCGATGAGCCGACCGCCCAGTGGATCAGCCAGAGCCTGGGCAAGCCCATCATCGACAACTACTGGCAAACAGAGACCGGCTGGCCGATCCTGACGATTGCGAACGGGGTTGAAAAAGCACCGAGCAAGTTCGGCAGCCCGGGTGTCGCCATGTATGGCTACAACATCAAGCTGATCGATGAAAACACCTCCGAAGAGCTCACCGGTCCAGACCAAAAAGGTGTAGTGGCGATTGAAGGCCCCTTACCGCCAGGGTGTATGCAAACCGTGTGGCGTGACGACGAGCGTTTCGTGAAGACTTACTGGAGCAGCATTCCCGGCAAGCAGCTTTACAGCACCTTCGACTGGGCGGTTCGTGACAAGGATGGTTACTTCTTTATTTTGGGCCGCACCGACGATGTGATCAACGTGGCGGGCCACCGTTTGGGCACCCGGGAGATTGAAGAAAGCATTTCCAGCCATCCCAATGTGTCTGAAGTTGCCGTGGTGGGGGTGGCAGACGCGCTCAAGGGGCAAGTGGCGGTGGCCTTTGTAGTGGTGAAAGATGCCAGTGGCTTGGGTGATGAGGCTGCGAAACTCAAGCTGGAAGGCGACATCATGAAAGTGGTCGACCAGTCGATTGGTGCCGTGGGGCGCCCCGCGCGAGTGCGGTTTGTCTCGGTTCTCCCCAAAACCCGAAGTGGCAAGTTGCTGCGCCGCGCCATTCAGGCTGTGTGTGAGGGGCGCGACCCCGGTGACCTGACCACCATGGAAGATCCTGGCGCACTGCAGCAGATCCGCGAGCTGCTGGCATAAATCGGCATGAGGGTATGCACGAAGTGCATACCCGAGCCAAGTCTTTACTATCCCTCAAAATCATTCAGTGGCACAATCCGCGCTGCAATGAAGGCCCTTCCCATGCCACAGTCGCATCCGCCAACCGGTTCAGCCGTGTCGCGGAAGGTTAATTAACCAGCTTTAACCAGCTTATGTTCCCTGAAGGGGAACGGAGGTCAGCGCAAGATGAGTGATTCAAACTCCAAAGGGGCGAACACGGGTTCCACCGTGTACCAAACCTATCAAAACAACACCTACCTTTTTGGTGGCAACGCTCCATACGTCGAAGAGATGTATGAAAACTACCTAGCCAACCCCGGTAGCGTCCCCGACACCTGGCGCGATTACTTCGACGCGCTGCAACACGTTCCCGCTTCTGACGGCAGTACAGCCAAAGACGTAGCCCACATGCCCGTGATCAACGCATTCGTTGATCTGGCCAAAAAAGGCGTCAAGCAGACCGTGGTTGCCACCGGTGCCGACTCTGAAATGGGTCGCAAGCGTACCGCTGTGCAGCAGTTGATCGCGGCCTACCGCAATGTGGGCGCACGTTGGGCTGATTTGGACCCTTTGAAGCGCATCGAGCGCGATGACATCCCCGAACTGGAGCCCTCGTTCTACGGCTTCAGCGATGCGGACCAGGAAACGGTCTTCAACATCAGCAACACATTCTTCGGCAAAGAATCCATGAGCCTGCGTGAGCTCATGAACGCTTTGCGTGAAACCTACTGCGGCACCATCGGCGTGGAGTACATGTACACCACCGACCAGAACCAGAAGCGCTGGTGGCAGCAAAAGCTGGAGGCAACCCGTAGCAAGCCCCAGTTCAACGCAGAAAAGAAAAAGCACATCCTCGAGCGCCTGACTGCGGCTGAAGGCTTGGAGCGCTACTTGCACACCAAGTACGTGGGTCAGAAGCGCTTCTCCCTGGAAGGTGGCGAGAGCTTTATTGCCGCCATGGACGAGCTGATCCAGCAAGCCGGCGCCAAGGGCATTCAGGAAATCGTGATCGGCATGGCCCACCGCGGCCGCCTGAACGTGCTTGTAAACACCCTGGGCAAGATGCCTGCGGACCTGTTCGCTGAGTTTGACCACACCGCCCCTGAAGACCTGCCTGCCGGTGACGTGAAGTACCACCAAGGTTTCAGCTCTGATGTATCCACCGCTGGCGGCCCCGTTCACCTGTCTCTGGCGTTCAACCCATCTCACCTGGAGATCGTGAACCCGGTGGTCGAAGGCTCTGTGCGCGCCCGTATGGACCGCCGTGATGACCCC
>JAIXVK010000665.1 GCA_027483085.1 Comamonadaceae bacterium
GTTCCCCTGAGCGCTGGCGGTGCCAGCTCGCACTCAAAGGATAACGCCCTTGCAGAACATGGCATTTCCATACGCAGTGGCTTCGCCGCTTTGGACGATGACGCTGGCGCCTTTGATCTTCTCGTAAAACGCAAAGCGCTCTACCGCTTCGACCCTGCTGGCGGGCAGCCCTTCGTGCGATAACAAAGCCACTACAGAGGCCTGTGCAGCGGTCTGGTGACCTTCCGGGCTGTGGCAAACCTGCATATAAGCAGCGGGACACGCGACGTCTTCGGCCAAGGGGAACACCGACAGAACGGCTTTGCTCACCCTCTCCAAACTGTGCCCGGGCAAGCGGACTAGCGCTTTGCCTTTGCCCAAGAAATCTGCGGTGAAATTGGCGTCCACCACCGCAACCCACTCGCCGTGTCCCATTGCAGACAGGTGCATCAGCAACTCGGGGGTCAACAAGGAATCCAGACCTTTCAGCATGCGACGGCCTCCGCGGATTGCAGTGTGGCCGGATCAATGGCGCCTGTGATGAGGCCCACAATTTCTTCCGGATTAGTCTCTCTGGTCAAGCGGCTGCAAATGATGCGACCCTGGCGGAACACCCATATCCGATCCACCAAATCGAACACCTGGCGCAAGTTGTGGCTGATGATGATCAGCGGTATGCCTTGTTGCTTCAGGCCCTTGATGATCTGTTCGACCCGCGCAGTCTCCGCGACCCCCAATGCGGCAGTAGGCTCATCAAGAATGATGAGCTTCTTCGCAAAACCGGCGGCACGGGCAATCGCCACACACTGACGCTGGCCGCCCGACATGCCCCGAAGGCTCTCGGACATGTCTTGAATCTTGACGCCGGTTGTTGACAACATCGAAGCGGATTGCTCCCGCATAGCCTTGTGATTCAACACTGACAAGGGCCCTAGCGCCAAGCGCGTGATTTCACGGCCCAAAAAGATATTGGCGGGAACGTCAAGGTCTTCGGCGAGGGCCAGTGTCTGGTACACCGTTTCAATACCTTGGTCGCGTGCATCCAAGGGAGAGCTGAAGTGGACGCTTTGGCCGTCCAGATTGATGTCGCCCGAGTTGGGCTGCTCTACGCCGGTGATCAAGCGAACAAAAGTGCTTTTGCCGGCACCATTGTCACCGACGATCGCGGCGTGCTCGCCGGGTAGCAGGCGGAAACTGGCATCGGTCAGAGCCTTCACGCCACCGTAATGCTTGGTCAGATTGGTAATCTGCAGAACTGGTTGTTTGGATGTCATGGTGGACCTGTTTCAGGAAATTGGGTACAAGCATGCCAGAACCCGACACGGAATCGTATTAGTAAAACTACTAGATTTAATTAAATAAAACTCTGCTGTAATTTGGCTCCAGCAAGCCATGGAATCCACCACAGCTGCTAATTCAAACCACAACGGAGATAACGAATGATCACCAAACGCATGCTGGGCCGCTTGGCCATCGCGATGGCCACCGCCGGCCTGATGTCTGCCGCTGCCGCAGAAACCACTATTGCATACATCACCAATGGCAATACCAACGAAGGTTGGACCTTGATCAACGGTGGCGCTAAGAAAGCTGGTCAAAAGGCCGGCGTGAAATTCATTGAATTGGCAGCAGAAAAAGGCGAGCTCTCCAAGCAGTTGGCGATCGTCGAAGACATGATCACCCGCAAAGTGAACGCCATTGCAATTGCTCCGGTGGACAGCGCAGGCATTGCACCTGCCATTAACAAAGCTCTAGCGGCTGGCATCAAGGTGGTGGCGGTGGACACTGGCATCTCCGGCGCCAAAATCACTTCCTATGTGGCGACCGACAACATCAAGGCCGCGATGGTGCAAGGTGACTGGACTGCAGAGCAGATCAAAGACGGCGACACCGTAATCTACATCACAGGCGATTTGGGTCAGTCGACAGGTCAAGAGCGCAAGAAGGGCTTTCTCGACGGCCTGAATGCCAAGCGCAAGAACGTCAAAGTGGTAGAAGTCTCTACGACCTGGGATCAAACAATGGCGCAAAACGGCGTTGAGACTGCGATGCGCGCCAACCCCGGCGTCAAGGTGATTGCCTGTGCTTGGGACGGCGGCGCACTCGGTGCCAAAGCAGCCCTGATGGCTGCAGGCAAGAAAGCCGGCGACGTCAAGATCGCTGGTTTTGACGGCTCCCCCGGCGGTCTGGACATGATGAAGCAAGGCTGGCAGTCTGCCAACGCTGCGCAAATGTTGGCCAAGATCGGCCAAGTAGGTGTTGAAACAGCGATTGCCGCTGCAGAAGGCAAAAAGGTAGACGCCCGCATCGACACCGGCTCCTTCCTGGTGCTGCCTTCCAACGTGGACCAGTTCGCCAAAGACTCTGGCGTGGCGCAGTTCATGAAAGTGAAGTAAGTTTTTGCACCCGCCCAGTGGGTGACCACCGGGCCCGGACGACCGCTGCAGAGCGGTCGTCATTTTTTTATTTGAGGAATTGATTTCATGAAGTCCATCACCCGCCAAGAATGGTATGGAGCCTTAGTGGCCGTTTTGGTTTTGGGGGCCTTGCTGAGTGCAGCATCACCCTACTTTCTGACCACTGGCAATTTGTCCAACATTCTGGTGCAGGCCTCTGTGATCGCCCTGCTGGCGGGCGGCCAAACATTTGTGATTTTGACTGGTGGTGTCGACTTGGCAGTAGGTGCATTGACTGCGCTAGCAGGTGCTGTTGCCGGCCACATGATGGTCAAGTTGGGCGTTGACCCCTACCTCTGTATCGCAGCCGCTTTTGCCATCGGTGCCGCTGTTGGACTGTTCAACGGCTACCTGGTTGCTTTTGTGGGTATTCCTTCATTCATCGTGACCTTGGGTGGCTTGACTCTGTGGCGGGGTCTTGCTTTCGAATCCACTGGTGGCTTTGACAACTCCGGCATGCCGGATCCCCTGCCCTTTATCGGCTACGGCCAGTTCCTCGGCGTTCCGATGCCCATTTGGATTACCGGCGTCTTCTTTGTCGCCATGGCTTTTATTTTGTCGAGCACCAAACTGGGCCGCTATGTGTACGCGATGGGCTCCAATGAAATGGGTGCGCGTCAAGTCGGTATCAACATCCGCTGGTACAAGTTAGGCGTGTATGTGGTGTCGGGTTTAAGCTGCGCTTTGGGTGCACTGGTACTGATGGCACGCATGGACTCCTCCAGCGGCAAGATGGCCCAAATGTTCGAGTTGGATGCCATTGCGGCAGTCATCTTGGGCGGCACCTCTCTCTTTGGCGGACGTGGAAGTATCTGGGGCAGTCTCTTAGGTGCCGTACTGATCACCATGATCCGCAATGGCATGAACCTGATGGAAATTTCGCAGTTCAAGCAGATGATGGCCATCGGCGCGGTGGTGATTTTGGCTGTTTGGATTGATGTGATCCGTCGTCAAC
>JAIXVK010000610.1 GCA_027483085.1 Comamonadaceae bacterium
CCGCTGATTGCCGAAACCGGCGGCATCAACGCCATGCTGGTGGACAGCAGCGCGCTGCCCGAGCAGGTGGTGGACGCGGTGGTGATGAGCGCCTTCCGCTCCGCCGGCCAACGCTGCTCCGCGCTGCGCTTGCTGGTGGTGCACGGCGCGATTGCCGATGGCGTGATCGAGATGCTGCAAGGGGCTGCCCAAGAGTTACAGGTGGGTAACCCGGCCGACCTAGCCACCGACCTCGGCCCGGTGATCGATCGCGAAGCGTTTGACAACATTCAGCGTCACATCACGCGTCTGAAAAATGAGTCAAAAGTGCTGCTGGTGACTACGGATTCTGCGCAAGCAGCTACTAAATCCATAGCAAACCTGATTGCTCCCCATGCGTTTGAGGTAGCGAGCATTGCCCAGGTAAAGGCCGAAATCTTCGGCCCCGTGCTGCAAGTGGTGCGCTGGGACGGTAACCCGGAAGACGTGATCGCCCAGATCAACGCGCTGGGTTACGGCCTGACGCTGGGCATCCAGACCCGCATCGACAGCCGCGCCCAAGCGCTGGCCGCTCAGGCCCATGTGGGCAACATCTATATCAACCGCAACATGATCGGCGCGGTGGTGGGTGTGCAGCCTTTCGGTGGCGAAGGGTTGAGTGGCACCGGCCCCAAAGCCGGTGGCCCGCACTATCTGTACCGCTTCTGCGCCGAGCAAACCGTCACGGTGAACACCACCGCCGCGGGAGGCAATGCCGCCTTGTTGGCAGGCATGCACTGATAGGTACCGTCCGTTCCCGCGTCTGTATCCACAGCAGGCGTGGGAAGGCGGAGTGCCATGAAGCGTCGCCCCCGACGCGCTTCTATCAGGCGGTAGGCGCTGTCACGCTCCGGCGCAGTAAGCTCCGTAGCTTGGCGGGCTGGATTGGTTTCTTCAATAGGGTCAGGCCGGCGCGGTGGGCCTGGTACTTCACATCTTCTTCCAGGTCGCCGGTGATCAGGCAGGCCGGGATGTCGGATTGAGCGGCGTCTCGCAGCTCCAGAATCGCTTCGATGCCGGTCAGGTTGTCGCGCAAACGGTAGTCGCTGATGATGAAGTCAGGCCAGTTGCCGTTTGCAGCGGCGTCCAGCGCCTCCTGGCCGCTTTCAAACCAAGTGACGTCGCAGCCCCACGATTGCAGCAGGCCTTGCAGCGCCTCCCCACCCATTTGGTTGTCTTCAATTAGCCAGATGGCCGTGCCGTGGACATCATGGGCCACGGTTTGCTGAGCGACTGGGGGCTGCTCGGTCACAGCCGGACGCAAGGTCGTGCTGTTCGCAGTGACAGAAAAACGGCTGCCGCAACCCAAATTGGAGCGCAAGTTCAGCGTGTGGCCCAGCAACCGGCATGCGCGGTCCACCATGCTCAGCCCCAGACCCAGGCCCTTGGCGCGATCCCGCTCGGGGTTCTCGACCTGGAAAAACTCTTCAAACACCGTGGTGTGCAAGCTCCGGTCGATGCCGATGCCGCTGTCCCACACCTGAATACGGGCTTGCTGACCGCCGCCAGCGGGCCGGCAGCTGACCAGCACGGTTCCGCAGGGGGTGTATTCGATCGCATTGGCGATCAAATTCAGCAGCACCCGCTGCAAAAGCACCGGGTCGCTGATGATCCAGGTTGACGTAGGGCGTATCCGCAGGCGCAGGCCTTTGCTGTTGGCAGTTTCCGAGAACAGCACCCGCATTTGGTTGAACAGTGCATTCACATTGACCGGGCACAAGGGGCTGTCGGTGGAGTTGGCTTCCAGGCGCGAGTAGTCAAACAGCACATCCAGCAGCTCTTGCAAGGCCTGTGCAGAGGCCTCGACGCCCTGCACCAGATCGGGGTAGCTCTCTGGGGTTCGGGTGCCATCCGCACGGCGGTTGTGCATTTGGCTCAAGCGGGCCACAAACATCCCCAGCGCATGCGCCGGTTGTCGCAAGTCGTGGCTTGCCGCTGCCAAAAAGCGGGATTTGGCCACATAGGCCGCTTCCACCCGGTCGTTGGCCAGACGCAGTTCCCTGTTGTGGGTTTCCGTCTTTTGCAGCGCCCGGTTCTTGGTGCTCTCAAAAATCTGGGTCAGCAAAAACAGCAGCAGCACAAAGCCAAACAGGCTGCAGCTGAAAAATATGTGGGTGAGCTCGGTGTTGTAGTTGCGCGGCACCGGGATGCCGATCAGCGGCAGCAAGCCGAAGACAGACACCGCCCCGAGCGTCATCAAGAGCCAGAACACCGTCCTGCTGGTGAATCCAAACAGCAGGGTGGCCGCGATCGGGGCGAGGGCCACCCACACGATCACCGGAGATTGCACCCCGCCCGTTTGTTGGATCACGGCACAGACGGCCAGAAAACAAATAGTGGTTTGGGTGGTGGCCAAGCGGTTGTAGGCGCTGTGGCTGTCGATGCTGCCGAGCCGCAGCTGGTTGAGCATCAGCAATAGGCCGTTGCCTAGCATGATCCACACGCCCGTGAAAAACCCCATCAGCCAGTTGAACCCGGCATAAAGGCAACAAGCGAGTGCAACTGCGGAGCCGAAATAGCTCAGCAGCTGGACCCGCTCCGGGTCTAGCATCGGGGTTTGCGTTTGGCTCACGCGGGGTCTGAACCTATGAAGTCTGGCACATGGGGTTTGCCATCCAGTACCTGGCGCACCGCCTCGCGAATGGCGCGCAGCCCGCTGGATTTGGGGCAATAGCCGTTGGCGCCCGCTTGAATGGCTGCATGGTAGTCGGCCGGGTTTTCAGAACCTGCGACCACCAGTACGGGCAAGGCCGTTTGCATTTGGCGAATCTGGCGGATGGTCGGGAGGCCGCCCAATGGCTGCATTTCCAGATCGATCAGCACCGCTTTGATGCGCGGATACCGCTCCAAGAGCTCCAGTCCGTGGGCCCCGTCAGTCGCTTCGAGCACCTCAACCCCGGGTTGGAGTTGCCGCAACGCCGCGACCAAGCCTTGGCGCACGATCGGATGATCATCTATGACGAGCAGTTGCATTCGTAGAGTGTAGTCTCTTGTTTTTGGCCTGATTGTTCCCGCGCAAAGGCCAAGCGGTTACAAAATGTGTACCGCTTGCCCATTGAATGGGCCGCCTCAAGCGGGGATGTGCGCCAGATTCCTAGTGCTTTTCGCCATTGGCAAAAGTTCACAATTTGGTATGGTGGGGATCTGTTATTTAGGAGTTCCCATGACCATCGCTGAAAGCCGGACCAGTACAGAAGCCCTTGCCCAGTTGGGCGACAAGGTGCTGCTGTCAGCCATCGTGTTGTCTGCGGTGGTGTCGGTCGCACTGGGCTTGTCTTTTGTAGACAGCGGGCTGGCCATTACCGCCACGGTGTTGCTGCTGGGGCTTGCCTTTGGGGTGTTTGCGGTGGCCCGATACACCGTGCTCAGCCGGTTTGTGCTGGCGTTTGTGTTGGTCTCTTTTGTGGCGCTGCACATCCAACTCGCCAGGGGCATGGAGGAAATGCACTTCGGGGTGTTCGTTTCCTTGGCGCTCTTTTTGACCTACCGCGATTGGCGGGTCATTGTTTTCGGTGCCGTGCTTTATGCGATCCACCACGTGGTGTTTGATCGTTTGCAGGCGGCAGGTTTTGGTTTGTACTGCATCACCGAGCCCAACTTTGGCCGTGTCGTGATCCATTCGGTGTACGTGGTCATCCAGTCCGGCGTGCAATCCATCATGGCGATCAACATGGCGCGCGCAGGCCGGGAGGGTGACGAGTTGCGTGTGCTCGTGGCCCAGGTCAACCGGGAAAACACGATCGACCTCAATGTGCACGACATTCCGACCGCCACCCGCGGTGGCACCATGCTCCGTGAAACGCTGGCGCGTATGGATGCCGCTGTTTCGGCGGTGCGTCGCAGTACCGGCAGCATCGATGTAGCCTGTGACGAGATTGCCACTGGCAACGAAGACCTCAGCAACCGGACCGAGCAAACCGCCGCTAACTTGCAACGCACGGCTAACACGATGTCGCAGCTCACAGGGGCAATGGCCCAGTCGGCCGAGAGTGCCCGTCAGGCGAATGCACTCGCCATGACCGCCAGTACCACTGCGGCCCGCGGTGGCGAGGTGGTGAGCGAAGTGGTGCTCACCATGCAAGGTATCAATGAAGCGAGCCGCAAGATCAGCGACATCATCGGAGTCATTGATGGCATTGCCTTCCAGACCAACATCCTGGCGCTGAACGCCGCAGTCGAGGCGGCCCGCGCCGGTGAGCAAGGGCGTGGTTTCGCGGTGGTGGCCAGCGAGGTCCGGAGCCTGGCCGGCCGATCGGCCGAGGCCGCCAAAGAAATCAAGACCCTTATCAGCACCAGCGTGGACCGTGTGGAGCAAGGCACTACCCTGGTCGACAAGGCCGGCGAAACCATGACCGAAGTGGTGAGCAGTATCCGCCGGGTGACAGACATCATGGGCGAGATCAGCGCCGCCAGCGCTGCGCAGTCCGAAGGCGTGAACCAGGTCGGCGAGGCCGTTACCCAGATGGACCAGGCCAC
>JAIXVK010000212.1 GCA_027483085.1 Comamonadaceae bacterium
AGTCGCGCCGGGGGCGCCACTACCGAGGCGCTGACCGTGCCCGGCCACACCCGCACCGACAACACCGCAGTGGTGCTCAGCCTGGTGCGCCATGGGGTAGGCATCGCCCGCCTGAATGACCTGATGGCAGCACCCTTGGTGCGCTCTGGCGAACTGGTGCCCTTGCTGCAAACGCATTTCGACGGTGGCCGCGTCCCCATCTTTGCTGTGATGCTGCAGGAGCGGCACCGCTTGCCGAAAATCCGCGCCTGTATCGATTACTGGGCGGAGTGGATTGCCGGCATGTCCTAAGGCACTTTTGGCACCGGGATAGGGAGGCCTAGCCCCGCTCCCGTGCACACCCGTCCCTGCCATGGTGCACAGAGCTTGTATACCAGTGGCACGGAATCTGCTGTACCGGATGCACTATGGCCAACGCATCCGAAATGAGCACCCGCATCATTGAAGCCATCATGGCGCAGAAGCTGGCCCCCGGCGCACGCCTGGGCGAGCAGCAATTGGCCATGGTGTTTGACTGCAGCCGCACCATCGTGCGCGAGGCTCTGACCCGCCTGGCGGCGCGCGGCATTGTGACCGTCAGCAGCCGGCGTGGCTGGTATGTGATCGAGCCCTCGCTGAGTGAAGCGCGCGAGGCCTTTGAGGCCCGCCGCGTGATCGAGATGGGCCAGATCCGCTGCACCACCGAGGTGAGCAAGGCGGCCATCAAAACCCTCAAAGCGCACATCAAAACCGAGCAGGCGGCCGTAAAAGGCACCGATGTGGGGCTGCGCAGCTACCTGCTGGGCGACTTCCATGTGTGCCTGGCCGAATGCCTGGGCAACAGCCTGCTGGCCGACACATTGCGCGACTTCACCGCGCGTACCACCTTGATCGCCATGCTCTACCAGTCATCCCACGATGCTGCCCATTCGTGCGCAGAACACGGGCGCATTGTGGAAGCACTGGAGAAGTCCGACTGGGTGCTCGCAGAACAACTCATGCAACAACACATCGGCCATGTGCAGGACGCATTGCGCCTGCAGCCCGCTACTGAGGACCCGCTGGCCGAGCTGCGTAGTGCCCTCAGCCCCGTGAGTGAAAGCAGCAAGGCCAAACCAGTACGTTTGGCACAGGGCTTGCATACAAGCCTTGCAGACAAATCCTCTTCATCCCCCTCAACCTACCTTGGAGCCCTGCTATGACCTTCCCCTTGAACAAACGCACTTTCGCCCTGGCGCTGGCCACCGGCGCCTTGCTGGCTGCCACCGGCGTGCAAGCGCAAACCGCGCTGGACGACATCATGAAAGCCAAGGTGCTCAAGGTCGCCGTGCAGACCGACTCTGCGCCTTACGGCTTTGTGGGCACCGACCTCAAGCCGATCGGCCTGGACATTGACATGGCCAACCTCATCGGCAAAAAACTGGGCGTGCCGGTGGAGCTGGTGGTGGTGGTGAGCGCCAGCCGCATTCCCGCACTGCAAACCAAAAAGGCCGACCTGGTGATTGCCACCCTGGGCAAGAACCCGGACCGCGAAAAAGTGATCGACTTCTCGTCCGCTTACTCCCCTTTCTTTCAGGCGGTGTTCGGCCCCAAAAACATCCCCGTCAAGAGCTTTGCGGATCTGGCTGGCAAGTCAGTGGGCGTGACCCGCGGCGCCATGGAAGACCAGGAGCTCGGCAAAGTGGCCCCGACAGGAGTGGACACCAAACGCTTCGAAGACAACAACGCCACCATCGCCGCTTTCACTGCCGGCCAGGTGCAGTTCGTGGCCCTGGGCGCATCGGTGGCCGGCAACATGATGACCAAGAACCCGCAGCTGTCTGCCGAGTACAAGCTGCTGCTCAAAGACAGCCCCAACTTCATCGGTATCGCCAAGGGTGAAGACAAGCTCAAGGCCAAGGTCAACGAAATCATTGCCGACGCCAAAAAGAGCGGCGAGCTCGAAGCCATGGCCAAGAAGTGGCTGGGCCGCGGCCTGGGTGAGTTGCCCCTGTAAGGCCTGACGCAACTGACGAGAGCATTCCATGCGCATTGAACTCGACTTCGGAGCGGTACTGGCCGAGTGGCCGCTGCTGCTCACCGGTGTGGGCTGGACTCTGGCACTCACGGCGGTGGCCGTGGTGGCGGGCACTGCCCTCGGCGTAGGCTGCGCATGGGTGCGGGCACGCGGCTTCGGCGCGGACCATGCACCGCGCTGGCTGCAAGCGGTGGTGGGCGGGTATGTGGAGCTGATCCGCAACACGCCCTTCATCGTGCAACTGTTTTTTATCTTCTTCGGACTGCCAGCAGCGGGCTTCAAGCTGTCTGCGGAAACGGCGTCTTTCATTGCCATGGTGATCAACCTCGGGGCCTATGCCACCGAGATCATCCGTGCCGGGCTGGAAGCTACGCCCAAGGGGCAGATCGAAGCGGCGGTGAGCCTAGCGCTCAACCGCCTGCAAACCTTCACCTACGTGGTGCTGCCACCGGCCCTGAAGAAGATCTGGCCCAGCCTGATCAGCCAGGTGGTGATCGTGATGCTGGGCTCCTCGGTCTGCGGGCAGATTTCCACCAAGGAATTGAGCTACGCGGCCGACCTGATCCAG
>JAIXVK010000603.1 GCA_027483085.1 Comamonadaceae bacterium
AGCAGGTCGGTCATCACCGGGCCGCCGCCTTTGTAGGGGACATGCACCCCAGTGGTACCGGTCTGTTGCCAGAACAATTCAGCGGTCAGGTGGTCACTGCTGCCGTTGCCTGACGATGCAAAGCTCATCTTGTCCGGGTTGGCCTTCAGGTAGCTGATGACTTCGGGCACCGACTTGCGTGCAGACGCCGCGGGCACCACCAGCACATGGGGCGCTTGCGCCACGATGGTGATGGGGTCCAGGTCTTTGAGGGCGTCGTAGTTCGCCTTGATCAGGTGCGGCGCAATCACAAACGGCCCGAGGGACGACACCAGGAAGGTATAGCCGTCAGGCTGCGCGCGCGCGACTTGAGCGGCACCGATGGTGCCGGTAGCGCCTGCTTTGTTGTCCACAATGAAAGTGAAGCCGGGGCCCAGCTTTTCGGCCATCTTGGTCGAGAGCGCCCGCGCGATCAGGTCGGTGGACCCGCCCGGCGGGAAGGGCACCACCAGAGTGATTGGCTTGGCAGGCCAGGTGTCGGCCCGGCTCCAGGTAGGGGTGGTGGCGGCCACGGCCAGTCCGGCTTGCAGCAGTTGTCGGCGTTGCATGGTGTGCTTTCGGTGGAGTGTTTAGTGACCCAACACGAAGTTGGGGAGCCACAAGGAGAACGCCGGCACGTAAGTGACCAGCATCATGCAAGCCAGCAGTGCGCCGTAAAACGGCAAGATGGAGCGCATGACCTGTCCGATCGAAATGCCGCCAATCGCGCAGCCCACTGCTTGGGTGGTGCCCACCGGCGGTGTGTTCAGGCCGAGCGCGCAGTTGAGCAGAATCACCACACCGAACTGGGTCGGGTCCATGCCGAATTTCTGGGCAATCGGCAAGAAGATGGGGGTGCAGATCAACAGCGTGGGCGCCATGTCCAGAAAGGTACCCAGCACGAACAAGGCGAGGTTGATCATCAGGAAGATCATCCATGGGCTCTGGGTGATGGTCCCCATCAGCTCGCCGGTGCGCTCGGGCACGTCATACATCGCCAAGAAGTAGCCGAAGGCGCTGGAGATACCGATCAGGAACAGCACCACACCGGTCGTCTTGCTCGCTTTTGCGCAGGACTTGATGAAGTCATTCCAAGACAGCGAGCGGTAGGCCACAGCGGTAATCAGCAGTGCCCAAAGTACGGCAGTGGCAGCTGACTCGGTGGCGGTGAACACACCCGACAAGATGCCCACCAGAATAATGACCACGATCAGCAAGCCCGGCAGTGCGGCGACAAAGCTGTTGAACACCTCACCCCAGCCGGCGAAGGCGCCGCGTGTGGGGTAACCGCGTTTGATAGCCACACCGTAGGCAGCCAGCAGGTTCAGCACGGTGAGTAACAAGGCCGGAATCACACAAGCCAGCATCATGTTCAGCACGCTCACCGATGCGATGCCGGCAGTGGCCAAGGTGTACAAAATCAAGTTGTGGCTGGTGGGCATCAAAGCACCCACAAGGGACGCGTGGGTGGTTACGTTCACCGCGTAGTCGGTGTCGTAGCCTTCCTTCTTCATCAAAGGAATCATCACCGAACCCATGGCGGACACGTCGGCCACAGGAGAGCCGGCCACGCCGCCGAACAGCGTGCAGCCCACTACGTTGGACATGCCCAAGCCGCCCCGCACATGGCCCACCAGGCTGTTGGCAAAGCGCACGATGCGGTGCGCGATGCCGCCGTGCAGCATCAACTCACCGGCAAAGATGAAAAACGGAATCGCCAGAAAGGAGAACACCTGCATGCCCCCCACCATCTTCTGGAACACCACGGCCACCGGCAAACCGGCGGTGATGATGGTGGCGACGGATGATAGACCCACGGCGAAGCCCACAGGCACGCCGATGATCAACAGCAAGCCGAAGCTCACACCCAAAACAATCAGTTCCATGCCGGCACCACTTCCTTGCCCTGGATGAGGGCGATCACATGTTCAATCGTAAAAAGCACCACCAGCACGCCGGCGATGATGAGCGGCACGTAGTCCATGCTGGAGGGGATGGGCAG
The DNA here is from genome assembly GCA_027483085.1 of Comamonadaceae bacterium. GTDB lineage: Bacteria > Pseudomonadota > Gammaproteobacteria > Burkholderiales > Burkholderiaceae_C > Allorhodoferax. Next base: position 2,021 of record JAIXVK010000603.1, read on the forward strand.
CATGGGTTTCTGGTCGTTCCATTTGAGGGCCGCCCAGATGTAGCCGTTGTAGGCCATCAGTGCGCCAAAAATGCCCACCAATATGTGGATCACGATCTCCAGCTTCAGGCGCAGGCGGTCAGGCAACAGGCTGATGATGGAATCCATGCCGATGTGGCCGGCGTCACGCACGCCGACGGCCACGCCCAGTGCGGTGATATAGAGCACCAGCAGCAAGGCCAAAGCCTCTGCCCAGGTGGGGGTGTCGTTGAATACATAGCGCCCGATGACCTGGTATTGCACGCAGGCGATGAGCACGATGAGGCCCGCTACCGCAAGCATCAAACTGAGCTTGGATAACGTGGCACAGAAGCGGGTGTACATGGGGAGCTCCGGTGAAGAAAGAAAACCTCCCGGCCCTCAGGCCGGGAGGTGGCACAGACGCGAATTACTTCGTGTCTTGCACGGCCTTCACGAGCCGCTTCATGTCAGGGGTGCTGGCGAACTTGTCATACACAGGGCCCATGACGTCCTGGAAGGACTTCTTGTCCACTTCCACGATCTCGACGCCGGCAGCCTTCACCATGTCGAATTCTTTCTTCTCATAGGCCGCCCAGGCGGTGCGGTTGAAAGCGACCGATGCCTTGGCTGCTGCGCGGACCTGGTCCTGCTCGGCTTTGGGCAGCTTGTCCCAGGCAATCTTGGAGAACAAGAGCACTTCGGGAGCCATGGAGTGTTCGGTCTTGTTGTAGAACTTGGCCGCTTCAAAGTGGCGGCTGCCGGAGCCGTAAGAGGGGTAGTTGTTTTCTGCCGCGTCAATGATGCCGGTCTTCAGGGCGGTCATGACCTCACCGAAAGGCATGGGGGTGGGGTTGGCGCCCATCGCGGCTGTCAGTGCGACCCACAGGTCAGACTGCTGCACGCGGATCTTCAGGCCCTTGGTGTCGGCCACCGACTTGATGGGCTTCTTGCTGTAGATCGAGCGCGCGCCGGAATCGTAGTAGGCCAGCAGCACAAAGCCTTGCGCTTCGCAGTCCTTGGCGATTTCTTCACCGATCGGGCCGTCCAGCACTTTGTGCAGGTGATCCACCGAGCGGAACAGGAAAGGCAGCACCGGGATATTGGTCTTGGCACATACCGAGTTCATCGGGCTGATATTCACGCGCACCATATCCAGCGCACCGATCTTCACCTGGTCAATGGTTTCTTTTTCGGTGCCCAGAGCACCTTTGTTGAACACCTTGATGCTGTGCCTGCCCCCGGTGGCTTTCTTGAGTTCTTCACTCATGAACTTGACTGCGGTAACGGTGGGGTAGTCGTCCGAGTTATGGATGTCGGCGGACTTGAACTCTGTGGCGTGTGCTGTCAGGCTCAAAACAGCCACTGCAGCGGCCAGGACGGTAGGTACCAGTTTCATGTTGTCTCCTCTATGGGGATTGGTTTGGGGTTAACGGACGGGAAAACGGGAAAACAAGGGTTCGGGCAGGCCCTGCACACCAGGCTCCAGTACGAGCAAGGCGCCATCCAGGGCGGCATCGAAGCCCGGCGCAGGGGCGGCCGGGCGGATGGACGTGACAAATAAGTGGCGCAGCTCAGGCCCACCAAAGGCGCACATGGCCGGCTTGCTCACCGGCACGGCGACCGACTGCAACAACTTGCCCTCTGGGCTGAAGCGGTGGATCTGGCCTGCGTCGTTACCGCAGATCCAGTAGCAGCCTTCTGCATCCACCGCTGCGCCATCGGGCCGGCCGGGCAGAGCTTGCATGTCGACCCAAGCGGCTTGCGGGCCCCAGGTGCCGGTGGCGGTGTCGAAAGAGTGCTTCCAGATCTGTTGGCGGCTGGGGTGCGAATCCGACAAATAAGCGGTTGCTCCATCCGGGCTGAAGGCCATGCCGTTGGGGGTGATGTAACCCTCCAGCACCGGGCCGCGCAGTCCGCTCTCGTCCAGGCCGTAGATGCCGCCGGCGGGGCTGGCAAGTCCCATGTCGCGGACCATGGTGCCCGCCCAGAAGCGGCCTTGGTGGTCGCAGCGACCGTCATTGAAGCGCATGCTCGGTTGCGGATGGGTCACGCTGGCCAACAGGCTGAGGTGCGCGACGGGTGGGTCA
>JAIXVK010000630.1 GCA_027483085.1 Comamonadaceae bacterium
CCTACGCTGGCTGAAGAAATGGGCCGTCTGCAAGAGCGTATTACTTCTACCAAAGTGGGTTCCATCACTTCCATCCAAGCCGTTTACGTGCCTGCCGATGACTTGACCGATCCATCCCCAGCGACCACTTTCGCTCACTTGGACTCCACTGTGGTGTTGTCCCGTGATATCGCTTCTTTGGGTATTTACCCCGCTGTGGATCCTTTGGACTCCACCAGCCGCCAGTTGGACCCTAACGTGGTGGGCGAAGAGCACTACAACACTGCCCGTGCAGTGCAAGGTACTCTGCAGCGCTACAAGGAATTGCGCGACATCATCGCGATTCTGGGTATGGACGAATTGGCCCCTGAAGACAAGCTGACTGTGGCACGCGCTCGTAAGATCCAGCGTTTCCTGTCCCAGCCTTTCCACGTGGCTGAAGTGTTCACCGGTTCTCCTGGCAAGTACGTGACATTGGCTGAAACCATCCGCGGTTTCAAGATGATCGTTGCCGGCGAATGTGACCACCTGCCAGAACAAGCGTTCTACATGGTCGGTACCATCGACGAAGCGTTCGAAAAAGCCAAGAAGGTCTAAGTCATGAACACCATCCACGTTGATGTGGTCAGTGCAGAAGAGTCCATCTTCTCCGGTGAAGCCGTCTTCGTGGCGCTTCCCGGTGAGGCTGGCGAGCTGGGCATCAAGCCCCGCCACACGCCCCTGATCACGCGCATCAAGCCCGGCACGGTGCGCATTCAAAAAGCCGATGGCAGCGAAGAGTTTGTGTTCGTAGCCGGTGGTCTGTTGGAAGTGCAGCCTAACTGCGTGACCGTGTTGTCTGACACGGCCATTCGCGGCAAGGATCTCGACGAGGAAAAATCCAATGCTGCCAAAGCGGCTGCGGAAGAAGCCTTGAAGAATGCCAAGAGCGAAATCGACATCGCCCGTATCCAGTCGGAAATCGCCGTGATGGCCGCAGAGATCTCGGCAGCACGTAAGTTCTTGAAAAAGAAATAAGCTCTGTTGCTTGAATAAAAAAGCCACCCTCGGGTGGCTTTTTTATTGGGTGGATATCGCTACTGGAGGGTAGGCGTGTCGGCTATCTCGTTCGTCAGCGTTCTACCTTGAGTGACGGGAAAGTGTTCGGCCAGCAACGTCGACATCTCACCCAGAAACTCGAGCATGCCCACTTCAATATCGCTTGATTGCACATGCTGTGCCATTCGAGACAGCATTGACTCCCACTCGGCGGCAGCGATAGCACGTTGTACTGCGCGATCAAATACAAGCTCCACGGAACGTTCAGCTAGACAAAGATAGATGAGCAGGCCGTTGTTTTCTTCGGTATCCCAAAGACCTTTGGACGCAAACAAATCCTTTGCACGCATTTCTAGCAGTGCCGACATTTCTTGCTTACGCCACAAGTAAGAAGTTGGCAAAGAACTTTCGATATGTAGGCTAACCTGTGCGCTGTGACCCTGCTCACAATGCCGAATTCCTTCGGCCAAGCGCTCGACAATCCCGTGTGGGAGTCGAAGGGCTGCGTCGTCCAACCATCGATGTGTAATCCATCGAAGCAGGCGGATTTCCATTACCAACCTCCTGAGGCGCCACCACCGCCAAAATTGCCGCCGCCTCCCGATCTGAAGCTGCCGGCAGAGGAGCCGCCCGTATCGTGCCCGAAGGTGGTGCCGGTGCCAAAAGACAAGCCCGATGCATGGTGACCCATAGATCTGGTGCTAGCGCGACTCATCATGATCGAAAGCATAAAGCCGCCTACGCCCGCAATCAGGCAGCTCAGCCACCATTGGGTGACATAAAACACCAATGCAGCCGATAAAACACCGACCACAGCAGAGCCGAGGCGACTACCCAAGGCCCGCCGTGCCATCGTGCCTCCGATGGCAGAGGCAAAGAAGACAAATACGCCAAGTTCCACCCAATTGAAGCTCTGCGCGTGTGCCCCGGAACCAGAAGGCCCTTGCGGGGCAGGTAGCCCTTCCGCTTTGATCAAAGATGCCAAAGCCGCTACGCCATTGCGTAATCCGCCAACGTAGTCTCCCGCCGCAAAACGTGGAGCCATTTGCTGTTGGATCACGCGCCCTGCCATCACGTCAGGAATGGCTCCTTCGAGAGCCTTGGCCACCTCAATGCGAATCCGCCGGTCGTTCTTGGCTACGAGGATCAGCAGGCCGTCACCCTCCAGCTTCCGACCGACCCTCCATTCATTAGCCACCCTGTTGGCCAACGCTGCAATGTCCTCGCCGCCACTGCTGGGCAAAAGCCAGATCACCAACTGGCTACCTGTATCCGTCTCGATAGCAGCCAACTCCGCTTCAAGTTGCCGAATCTCCTCGGCTTGTAAAGTGCCACTGGTATCCGTGACCCGGGCCTGAAGTGCAGGAACGGCGATCACACCCGCGGCATGCGACCCCAGCCCGACGCCCCACATCACCATGCCGAACAGCAAGGTAACAAGGCCGCGCGACCATCGGTTCCGCAGTTCCATGCTATTTTTTCTCGAAGTCCACGGTCGGCGGTACGGTGATGGCGGCTTCATTCGCAACCGCTAAAGTGGGTTTTGGCTGATAACCTAGGACGGACGCCGTGAGGTTGCTAGGAAAGCTACGCGCCAGGATGTTGTAGTCCTGCACACTTTGGATGTAACGATTACGGGCCACCGTGATGCGGTTTTCGGTTCCTTCTAGTTGGACACGCAGATCACTAAAGCCTTGGTTCGCCTTCAAGTTGGGATACTGCTCGCTCACTACCAGCAGTCGGCTCAAAGCTCCACCCAGTTCTCCCTGAGCCTTCTGAAACTTGGAAAAAGCCTCCGGATTATTCAAAGTCTCGGGAGTCACTTGCATGCTGGTTGCCTTAGCGCGAGCCTCCACCACTTTGGTAAGGGTGTCCTGCTCGAAAGCGGCTTCACCCTTCACGGTGGCCACGATATTGGGCACCAGGTCAGCGCGCCGCTGGTATTGGTTGAGCACTTCGCTCCACGCAGCCTTGGACTGTTCATCCAAGCGCTGAAACTCGTTGTACCCACAGCCTGACAAAACCAGCGCAAATCCGAGTGCGGCTGCATACGCTGTGAACCGTGCGAACAAATTCCCTTTGTGGGCTGTGTATCGATACACCATGAAAAACTCCTGAACTGAAGTGCTCATCCTACTGTCCCCTGACCCTTCAGGACCATGACAGATACGCGAGAATGCGAATATGCCTAAAAACCCAGCAAAAATGCACGCCGCTATTGGCGGAACGCCTGATGAAATTGAAGCCGCTTTCTACGAAGCGATGCAGCTTGGCGACATCGACAAGCTGATGGCGTGTTGGGCGGACGAAGATGACATCGCGTGTATCCATCCCGGTGGTACCCGATTGATCGGCGTGGGTGCGATTCGCGCCGCATTCGAGGCGATGTTCGCGCACGGGGGGGCTATCCATGTGAAGCCGGAACATATTCGTCGGGTGGAGTCTCTGGCCAGTGCGGTTCACCATGTGCTGGAAACCGTGGAGATTCTTACGCCCGAAGGCCCTAGCAAAGCCCATGTTGTTGCTACTAACGTGTACCACAAGACTCCGCAAGGCTGGCGGCTCGTCGTACACCACGCGAGCCCGGGGAGCCCTGAAGATGCAGCCCAGCACCATCAAACACCACAGGTTCTCCATTGAATAGCGGCAGCACGCCCATGAAAAAAGCGCCAAGCGCTATGAATTATGTAGCGCCTGCTTGGTTGCCTGGTGGCAATCTCCAGACCATTTGGCCGGCCTTGTACTCGCGACGCGTCTTCGGCCCGCATCCGGAATACCGCCGGGAGCGCTGGAGTACCCCCGACCAAGATTTTGTGGATGTGGATTGGCTGGTCACACCAGCACTGGCAGAACGCCCGCTCCTGGTGCTGTTTCACGGGCTCGAGGGCAGTTCGCGCAGCCATTACGCCGAAGCCTTTGCGGACTATGCACGCGCACAAGGCTATGCCTACGCCGTGCCCCATTTTCGGGGCTGCAGCGGCGAGCTGAATCTGGCGCCCCGCGCTTACCACTCCGGGGACTATGAGGAAATAGGCTGGATCCTCGACCAGTTCCGCAAACGCCATCAGGGCCCCATCATCGCAGCCGGCGTGTCCTTGGGCGGCAATGCCCTGCTGCGATGGGCCGAGGAGGCCGGTGACACAGCAGGCCAAACGGCCCAAGCTGTTGCGGCCGTGTGTTCGCCCATTGACCTTGCCGCAGGTGGCTACGCCATCGGACGCGGCTTCAATCGGTGGGTGTACACCCGCATGTTCTTAAACACCATGGTCCCCAAGGCGCTGCAAAAGCTGGCCCAGTTCCCCGGCTTGTTTGATGGCGACGCCTTGCGCGCCGCCAAAGACCTCTACGAGTTTGACAATCTCTTCACTGCGCCCCTCCACGGCTTCAGCAGTACCGAAGACTATTGGGCCCGTGGCTCCGCCAAGCCGCACTTGTCACGCATCCGTATACCAGCGCTGGTTGTGAATGCGCGCAACGATCCCTTTGTGCCTGCGTGGAGTCTTCCCTCGCAGGCTGATGTAGGCGACTTTGTGACCTTGTGGCAACCAGCGCATGGAGGCCATGTCGGCTTCCCACACGGAAACGTCCCGGGTCATGTGCGTACCATGCCAGAGGCGGTGGGCAACTGGCTCGCTTCAGCATTGCCTGGCGGAGAGCGCGCCCATGGATGACATCGTGAAACAAGCCATGGCCAAATGGCCGAACGTGCCTGATTGCTATGGCTGGCTTGGGTTAGATGGCCGCGGTGACTGGTACCTGCGGGACGACGCCGCGCAGGCCAGTGGGGCCTTTGCCTCTCATGTTTTGGAAGCGCGAGGTAGCCGCTTGCAGCATGAAAAACTGATCGACTTCATCCAACGGAACTATGCCGCCGATGCATCGGGTTGCTGGTACTTTCAGAATGGGCCGCAGCGGGTGTATGTCGAGCTGATGCACACACCCTGGATCTGGCGCATTCAACCTGACGGACAGGTTCGCGCCCATACGGGAGCACCCGTGTCTGTGTTGGAAAGCTATATCGACGAGCAAGGCTTGCTGTACCTGCAAACCACCTTGGGCGTTGGACTAGTTCACACCGCGGATATGGCCCTCGCAGCCGCCCATGTGGAGCAGGGTGTGTGGGTGCCCAGCGAAATCACCAGTGACTGGTTGGCTGCGCATTTCCGGTTTGTGCGTAGCCCGCTTGCAGCCCATGCCTGATTTGAATATTGCTATTAAATAAATAGCAGAGTGCGCAAGCTGTATGAGGGCTAGAAACAAAAAAAGCCGACTTGCGTCGGCTTTTTTGATGGGACGAAAGATTACTTCGCCGCCGGCTCTGGCTTCTTCGGCTCGTCGAATTTGCCGCCGCCTGCGTTCGCCAGGAACACAACAGCACGCCCGATTTCGTAGTCAGAAAAATCGCCGCCCGCCTGCGCACCCATAGCGCCTTTGCCCTTGATGGCCGAGTTGTACAAGGCATCGAAGCCCGTCTTGACGCGTGCACCCCAAGCGCCCGCATCGCCAAACTTAGGCGCGCCGGCAGCGCCCACCGCATGGCAGGCCGCGCACTGGGCTTTGTAGACTTCTTCGCCGGACTTCATCTCGCGGTTGGCATCGCGGATCTCTACCATGCCGATTTTTTGAATGCGCTCGGCAGTGGCCTTTTCTACATTCACAGAGCCTGCTGCAGGCTTGTTGGCCGAGGTCACGTAATACACCAAACCAATGATCACGAAGATCGGAATGACAAACGAGAAAAATGCCGCCAACAGCAATTGCTTGGGGGTTTTGACGGGGCCCGTGTGGTCTTCTTCGTGCGCAGTTGATTGGCTGTTGTCGCTCATGGGTGTCCTCAAATTAATCGGGGGCTTTCAAACTGCTGGCAATTATAGCGGTCGGCCTTCTGAAACCACCTACAATCCATGCACTCTTGCGGCTGTAGCTCAGTGGATAGAGTATTGGCCTCCGAAGCCAAGGGTCGTGGGTTCGATCCCCGCCAGCCGCACCATATTTACGATTCAAAAACACGCTGTTTTTGAACTCCGCGCTCCACGAAGCGCCGTCAAGGACGGTGTCACTTCAGTCAGGCGGCAAGGCTATCTGCCCACACCAACGCCTCCATGTGCGCGATGTTGACTTGCTTCAGGGTGAATGGAAGTCTTGCAAACGCGTGACTGAATTCCGTCTCCTCGTCTGACTCACACGCGCAGACCAAGGCCAGCAGATCCCCAAAAGCGCCTTGGCCTGTCAGCAGGGTTTCTGCCACGCTTTCATCCAGGGCCAGTTGCGCCAGCAGCTCCGGCATCGGTCTACCCAGTAACGTGTCGAGCTGTGACAGCAGCCCTACCAAAAAAGCGGAATCAGCGGTTTCTACGCCACTTTGTTGGAGCGCGAGCAGCTCCATCATGCGGCCACGAACGACAGCCGCAGTACCCGGAATGCTGGCATGTGCACTGGTGTTGGTGAGCACGAGTGCTGACCAGCGAACCAGCCGCTCGTAGCCGATCAACATCACGGCCTGCCGCAATGATGTGACTTTTTGAGGCAACCCGGTACTGGCGGCGTTGATGATCCGCAGCAGGCTCACGCCCAGACCTGCATCCTTTTTGAGGGCAGTTTCCACCTCGTCCAGCTCTGCGCCGGATCTGAGCAGTTGAAAGAGGTGTATCGCGCTGGCCTGCGCGGGGGTCAGCACTTTGGATTGGGTGGTCTCGGGCACGGAGAGCCAATAGCCTTGGAATTCAGTCACGCCCAAAGCCAGCATGCTTTCAAACTGCGTTTGCTGCTCTATCTTCTCGGCAATCACTACGGCGTTGGTTCTCACTCTGGTTGCGTGCACTAGCGACTTGTATTGCGCCGGCTCGATGCGTCCGACATCGAGTTTCACGAAGTCCGCCAAGCCTTGCCATGGCTTGTACACGGGTGCCACCACACTGTGTTTAAAGGCCAGGCGAAAGCCGCGCGCTTTGAGTGCTTGGAGGGCTGGCACCAGCGCTTGCACGAAATCAGCGCTGTGGTGCGGTGCAGGGCTGACTTCTACCACCGTGCGGGTGGGGGGTAAAAAATCCCACTGCTGGCCGGTCAGCCCTTTGTGGACCGAGTGGATGAAGATGTCGTGCTTTTGTGTTGAAAATGGTGCGCCGCTTTGGGCAACTGCGTGCAGGGCCAGCGCCAGATCGCTGGCCTCCGAGTGTTCGTTCGCCCGGGTCGAGCGGTTGAACAGTTGATATGCCAGTACCGATCGCTCAGGGCTGACGATGGGCTGCCGGGCGATCGACATTTTGTCTAACAGCTCCGGCAGCGGGGTAGGTGGCTCGTTCATGCTATGTGGGGTCGATGCGTGACCACACTAGGCTAACGTAGACCCTTTGCACTGACAAGTCAGGCACGGGTGCAACCTGCGGTGCTGTAAGGCTACAAGGGCAACCCCACATAGTTTTCTGCAAGCGCTGTAGACGCGGCTTGGGACTGCACCAGATACTCCAACTCTGCGTTTTGCAGCTTCTGCCCGATGGCACCATCGGCAGAGAATCGGTGCATCAAACTGGTGAACCACCAGGAGAAGCGCTCGCCCTTCCAGATTCTGGCCAAGCAGCGTTGCGAGTAGTGGTCTATGCCTGCTGAGGATCGCTCGGCAAAGTACTCAATCAGCGCTGTGGACAGGTACTTGACGTCTGTGGCGGCGAGGTTCAGGCCCTTCGCGCCGGTAGGGGGGACGATGTGAGCCGCATCCCCGGCGAGGAAAAGTCGGCCGAACCGCATAGGCTCCGCCACAAAGCTGCGCAATGGAGCAATGCTCTTCTCCAGCGAGGGGCCGGTGATCAGTGTCTCGGCCGCGTGCGGGTCGAGCCGCAGGCGCAACTCATTCCAGAACGCGTCATCCGACCAATTCTCGACCTTGTCCGTCAAGGGCACCTGCAGGTAGTAACGGCTCCGGGTCATGCTGCGCTGAGAGCACAGGGCAAACCCCCGTTCGCTGTTGGCGTAAATCAGTTCATGGTGGACCGGCGGAGTGTCAGCCAGCAGGCCCAGCCAGCCGAAGGGGTACACCTTTTCGTATTCGGTCACGGCACCGGGGGGAAGGCTCGCACGGCAAACGCCATGAAAGCCATCGCATCCGGCGATGAAGTCGCAGTCCAGGGTGTGCCATTGACCGTCTTCTTGGTAGCGCACCTGAGGGTGTGTCGTGTCGTAGTCGTGAATCGAGACATCTTTGGCCTCGTAGACTGTCTTGAGTCCCGCGGCAGCACGAGCGGCCATCAAATCCCGGGTGACCTCGGTTTGGCCATAGACCATGACCTGCTGCCCGCCCGTCAAAGCCCGAAGGTCGATCCGATGGCGTTCACCGCCGAACAGCAAATCGAAACCTGTGTGCGGCAATCCTTCCTGGTGCATGCGCGCGCCTACTCCGGCCTCGTCCAGCAGATCGGTAGTGACTTGCTCCAACACGCCGGCGCGAATGCGCGAGCGCACATAGTCGGCGCTCTGCCGCTCAATGATGACGGTGTCGATGCCTGCTTTGTGCAGGAGTTGCCCCAATAACAAACCCGATGGGCCTGCGCCAATGATCGCCACTTGTGTCCGCATGTCTGCTCCTTTTGATTGAGCGAAAGGTTATCGGCGCGGCGGTATTTAGGGGTCTCAGGCGACGGGCTTTTGTGCGATCAATAGAATCGATGTGCGAATATCGCGCAAAAACAGGAGTTGAGTAATGTCTGATGCACCAGATGCTGATGCCCCATTTGTGGTTGCCAAAGCGGACCTGATTGCCGGTATGGCCAAAGGCATGGCGGTGCTGGAGAGCTTTGATACAGAGCGGCAGCG
>JAIXVK010000391.1 GCA_027483085.1 Comamonadaceae bacterium
CTGGGCATCGGCGAGCCCCGCCATCCGACGCCACAACTGATCAAGGACGCTTATTGCCACGCGATCCAATCCGGTGAAAGCGGGCTCGCGGCCTATCCTGCGACGGCTGGTGACCCCAAGCTCCGGCAATCCATGGTCAACTGGATTCAGCGCCGCTACGGGCTCACGCTCAACCCCGCCACTCAGGTGCTGCCGGTTAATGGATCGCGGGAGGCCTTGTTCGCTTTTGCCCAGGTGGTCATCAACCCCTCGGGTTGCGATGGCACGGTGCAGGTGGTGTGCCCCAATCCGTTTTACCAAATCTATGAGGGGGCGGCGCTGTTGAGTGGTGCGCAGCCTTACTTTGTACCGTCCGTCGCTGATCGCAATTTCGCCCAGGACTGGGACAGCGTGCCAGCCTCGATCTGGCAAAACACCCAACTGATGTTTGTGTGTTCCCCGGGCAACCCTGCTGGCGCCGTGATGCCGCTCTCCGAGTGGGAGAAGCTGTTTGCCCTGAGTGATCAATACGGGTTTGTGATTGCGTCGGACGAGTGCTACAGCGAGATCTATTTCCGGGACGAGGCGCCTTTGGGCGGCCTCGAAGCCGCAGCACGCCTGGGACGAACCGACTTCAAGAATCTGGTTTCGTTCACCAGCCTGTCCAAGCGCAGCAACGTTCCCGGCATGCGAAGCGGCTTCTGCGCGGGCGACGCGCACTGGATTCAAAAATTCTTGCTCTACCGCACTTACCATGGCAGCGCGATGAGTCCGGTGGTGCAGGCGGCCAGCATTGCCGCATGGGACGACGAGGCCCACGTCATTGATAACCGGGCGAAGTACCGCACCAAGTTTGCAGAGGTCACACCACTCCTGGCCGAAGTCATGGATGTGGCTTTGCCGGATGCCGGCTTTTATTTGTGGGCGGATGTCAAAGGAAGCGACACCGAGTTCGCCCGCGACTTGCTCGCTCAATACAATGTGACCGTGTTGCCGGGTAGCTACTTGGCACGTGAAGCCCATGGTTTCAACCCGGGCGCAGGCCGTATCCGCATGGCGCTGGTGGCAGAGACCGCAGAGTGTGTCGAAGCTGCCCAACGCATCGTGCAATTTGTGAAAAACCGGGCGGCCTGAGCACAGCGCGGCCCCCTCCCCCTTTAACTCCTGAAAACACCATGACACAACAACTCCAAACCGTGATCGAAGCTGCGTGGGAAGACCGCGCGAATATTTCTGTGGCCTCTGCGCCTGCTGAAGTCCGCGATGCCGTGGAACATGTCCTGAATGAACTCGATGCGGGTCGCCTGCGTGTTGCCACCCGTGAAGGCGTGGGCCAGTGGACCACCCACCAGTGGATCAAAAAGGCGGTGTTGCTGAGCTTTCGCCTCAAAGACAACGAAATTGTCCAGTCCGGCGACCTCGGTTTCTATGACAAGGTGCCTACCAAGTTTGCAGGCATGAGCGCTGAAGCCATGAAGGCGACCGGTGTCCGCGTGGTGCCTCCAGCGGTCGCACGTCGCGGCAGTTTCCAGGGCAAGGGCGTGATCCTGATGCCGTCGTATTGCAACATCGGCTCTTATGTGGATGAGGGCACCATGGTCGATACCTGGGCCACGGTGGGCTCTTGTGCTCAGATCGGTAAAAACGTGCACCTGTCCGGTGGTGTTGGCATTGGTGGCGTTTTGGAACCCATGCAAGCGGGCCCGACGATCATTGAAGACAATTGCTTCGTGGGCGCGCGCTCCGAGGTGGTCGAAGGTGTGATCGTCGAAGAAAACTCGGTGATCTCGATGGGCGTGTACATCGGCCAAAGCACGCCGATTTATGACCGCGCCACAGACACTGTGAGCTACGGCCGCGTGCCTGCCGGCTCGGTGGTGGTGAGCGGCAACCTGCCCAAGGGTGACGGCAAATACAGCATGTACGCAGCGATCATTGTGAAAAAGGTCGATGCCAAAACACGCTCCACGACCAGCTTGAACGATCTGTTGCGCGACTAAGCGCATCCCACGGAAGGCAACTATGGCCACGACCGGCACCGCGCAACCCGTTGGCACGATGGAGCGCATCCTGCGCCTGATGAGTGAAAAGAAGGCGTCCGACGTCTACCTCTCGGCCCATGCGCCGGCGCTCATCAAGATCAACGGGCAATGCGTCCCGATCAATAGCCAGACCTTGCCTTCTGATGCGCCCAAAAACCTGCTAGCGGAAGTGTTGCAACCGCAGCAGATTGCTGAATTGGAGCGAACCGGCGAGCTCAACATCGGTTTCCCGATTCCCGGAGTGGGCCGGTTCCGCGTAAGTGCCATGCGCCAGCGCGGCACGATTGCGGCCGTCATTCGTTACATCAGCGTGGATGTGCCCCCGCTGCACAGTCTGCAACTGCCTCCGGTTCTGGCCGACTTGATCATGGAAAAGCGGGGCTTGTTGCTAATGGTCGGTGCCACCGGTGCCGGCAAAAGCACCACCCTCGCCTCCATGCTGGACCACCGCAATGAAAATGTGTCGGGCCATATTCTGACGATTGAAGACCCAGTGGAGTTTTTGTTCCGGAACAAAAAATCGGTGGTGAACCAGCGGGAGGTTGGAACCGATACCGAGTCTTTGCAAGTTGCTCTGAAAAATGCGCTGCGCCAGGCGCCGGACGTGATTTTGATCGGTGAAATCCGCGACCAGGAAACCATGTCAGCTGCGATTGCCTACGCGCAGTCAGGCCACTTGTGCCTGGCCACGATGCACGCCAACAACAGCTACCAAGCGCTGAACCGTATTTTGAGCTTTTACCCGGTGGAAGTTCGCCCCACGATGCTGGGTGATCTGGCCACAGCATTGCGCGCAATTGTGTCGCAGCGCTTGATGCGCACGACCTCGGGGCTGCGCGCCCCTGCAGCGGAGGTGTTGCTCAATACCAAGCTGGTGGCCGAAATGATTGAAAAGGGCGACTTCTCGGCGGTGCGCGAAGCGATGGAGCAGTCGATGGCCGAGGGCTCTCAAACCTTCGAGGCAGACATCGCGCGCCTGATCCAAGACGGCGTGGTAGATCGCAAAGAAGGCTTGGCCCATGCGGACTCGCCCACCAACCTGATGTGGCGTTTGCAAAACGACTTCACCAAGGCCGCGCAAAGCGCCGCCTTGCCGGAGGAAGACGATGAAGCGTCTTTCACCGAAATTACCCTGGATGTAAAACACTGATGACGAGAACCCTGCAGCTCACCGAGCAACTGATATCCATGGCGTCGGTGACGCCTTCCGACGGTGGCTGCCAGGCCTTGATCGCCGAACGACTGCGCCCATTGGGCTTTGTGTGTGAAACC
>JAIXVK010000659.1 GCA_027483085.1 Comamonadaceae bacterium
CACCATCGAGGTCGGCGGCTTTGACCTGACGCTGGATTCGCCTGTGGCCAAGGCGCGCTGCCACATGCTGTCCCGCCGGATTGAAGAGGTGTTGCCCGGTGTGTGCGACACCCGCACCGAAGAGCAAGGCGGCCAGCCCCAGTATTGGACCGGCCTGCGCCCTGCCACCCCTACCAACATTCCTTACATCGGCCAGTCGCCGGTCAAGGGCGTGTGGGTGAATGCCGGTCATGGCACCCTGGGTTGGACGCATGGTGCGGGGTCGGGCAAGGCGATTGCGGAGTTGATTCACGGGAAGAAGCCGGAGATGAACTTCAAGTTTTACGGGGCTTAGGTCTTACCTCGCCGTTTTTCGGTCTGTGGTTTACCGGCCGTGTTGGGGGGAGCTAGCGGGGTAGGCGTTCTGCTCCGTGTCCCCCGGCCGCTTTGCGGCCTCCTCCTTGACCTGCGCAGAACACCCACCCCGCCAGCTCCTGAGCGGATGTGGTGTACCTACTCAGACGAATGCAAACCCTCTAGCGTGGAGCGGGGGTGTGCGCTGAAGCGAGGTCAAGGAGGAGGCCGCGCAGCGGCCGGGGGACACGAGCGTAAGCGTGCACCTCCGCTCCACGCGGGCGCACTCAATCGCCTCTCTCACCCCCCATGCGCTGCCATCAGACACCGCTGAAACGCGAGCGTCGCCCGACTCGGCTGCGGTGACTTGCGCGTGATGGCGAAGAACTGGCAGGCATAGCTCAGCAGATCAGGTCGCACAGCTTGCATCAGCCCACGGCGTACAAAGCTCTCGGCATAGTGATCGGGCAAAAACCCCAAGAACTGGCCCGAGAGAATCAGCGTGGCGATCGACTCCTGGTCAAACCCCGTGGCGCGGCGTGGCAAGCGCATGCGCTGGCTCAGCTCCATGTTGGGCGAGTGGTAGCCCAGCCCCGCAAACTCGTATTTAGGCAAGGTCTCCCAGTTCAGGGCGCTCTGGTCCGCTTTCCACAACGCATGGCGAGTACCGCAGTACAGCAACATGTGCTCGTCAAACAAGGGGGTGTAGTCCAACACATCCGACGCGCGGTGACCGGGGATGATGCCCACATGGAACTGCCCGTCCAGCACCCCGCGCTCGATGGCAGTGAGGGTGGCCACATGCAGGTTCAGCCCCACATCGGGGGCCTCTGCGTGAAAGTGAGCGATGGCTTCGGCAATGTGGCTCGCCGGGTTACTAGCAGTTTTGTCGAATACCGCCACCTGCAATTGCCCACCCATGCGCTGGTGGATTTCGTCCACGCTGCTGCGGAATGCGTCGGTCGCAGCCAGCAACTGGGTGGTCTGGGCATAGATTTTTTCGCCCTCGGCCGTGAGCGCAAAGCCGGCACGGCCACGGCGGCACAGTGTCAGGCCGAGGCGGGTTTCGAGGTCCTTGATATGGCGGCTCACCGTGGACGTGCCGATGTTGAGCTCCAGCTCGGCCGCGGCCATGCCCCCGCAATCGACCACCGCCTTGAAGACGCGCAGCAAGCGCAAATCCATATCGCTGATCTGGCCGAGAACGGCTTTGGCTTTTACTTTCATACTTTGCGAAGTAAATAGTGCTATTTGTGACTTTATAAGAGTAACAGAGCCACCCACAATGCACCATCGCCCCATAAGGCCTACCAACCCCACCCACTGGAGTTCCCATGAAGCTCAATGACACCAGCAGCACCGCGACCGGCGAGGCAGTAACCAGCACCTCCACCTTCCCCATGTCCCGCGAGTGGATGGAATCGCACTGGATGGCCTTTACCGGCAACCGCGATTTCAAAGCCAACCCGCGCATGATGGTGAGTGCCCAAGGCGCCTACTTCACCGACTCCAACGGCAAGAAGGTTTTCGACGGCCTCTCCGGCCTCTGGTGCGCGGGCCTGGGCCACGGCCGCCGCGAGATTACCGAGGCGGTGAGCAAGCAGATCGGCACCTTGGATTTCTCGCCGGCGTTCCAGTTCGGCCACCCTTTGTCGTTTGAGTTGTCCAACAAGATTGTCGAGCTCATGCCCCAAGGCCTGGACCATGTGTTCTACACCGGCTCCGGCTCCGAGTCTGCCGATACGGCGCTCAAAATGGCCCGCGCTTACTGGCGCGCCAAGGGCATGGGCACCAAAACCCGCCTGATCGGTCGCGAGAAGGGTTACCACGGCGTGAACTTCGGCGGAATTTCGGTCGGCGGCCTGCCTGCCAACCGCAAGACCTTCGGCCAAGGCATTGAGGCCGACCATCTGGCCCACACCCAACTGGCTTCTAACGCGTTCAGCCACGGCCTGCCAGAAAAAGGTGGCGACATGGCCGACGAACTGCTGCGCCTGATTGCACTGCACGACGCGTCCAACATTGCCGCGGTGATTGTGGAACCCATGTCCGGCTCGGCCGGTGTGGTGGTGCCGCCCGTGGGCTATCTGCCGCGCCCGAGCGAGATCTGCACCCAGAACAACATCCTGCTGATTTTTGATGAAGTCATTACCGGCTTTGGCCGCTTGGGCGCTTATACCGGTGCGGGCTATTTCGGCGTAGTGCCGGACATCCTGAACGCAGCCAAGCAAATCACCAACGGCGCGCAGCCCTTGGGCGTGGTGGTGGCCAAGAA
>JAIXVK010000423.1 GCA_027483085.1 Comamonadaceae bacterium
CACGATGCGGTGGCTGACCGATAAGCCCAGGCCTGATCCGCCCTGCCCCAAGCGTGTGGTGAAAAACGGATCAAACACACGGGCCAAATTCTCTGGCGGTATGCCGCACCCGTTGTCTTGCACCGTCAACACGAAAAACTTGTCGTCCGGCGAGCTTGCGGCACTCACCTGCACTGCACCATCCGCCCGATCTGCCAGGCCGTGGACCATGGCATTGCTGACCAGATTCATGACAACTTGCCCCAAGGGACCAGGAAAGCTCTCCACCAGCAAGCCTTCCGGTATCTCCACGGAAAGCTGATGCCGCTGAAATTTGATACTGGGTCTGAGCATGTCTACCACCTCGTGCACCGTCTCGCGGACATCGAAGGTGCGCCGGCGCTCGGACTCCTGGTCCACCGCGACCTGCTTGAAGCTGCCAATGAGATTCACCGCGCGCTCCAAAGAGCGGCGCGAGAGTGTGGTGCCCTCCACCAAACTGTGCATGAATTCCTGGAACGCAGATTTTTTCAAACTGCCCGCCATCACCTCGCGGCTGGCGCGCTCACTCTTTTCTTGCAGCGCACTGATGGTGATCAGCGCGTTACCGATGGGTGTGTTGAGTTCATGCGCAACGCCAGCCACCAAACTCCCCAGAGAAGCCAACTTCTCGATGCTGATGAGCTCGTCCTGCGCGCGTTGCAAATTCGCCATGGTCTGGGTGAGATGCTGATTCGCCTCGTCCAGAGCACGGGTGCGCTCTGACACACGTTGCTCAAGGTTGGCGTTCAGGTCCATGAGCGCTTGCTCGAGCCGCTTGCGTTCGGTGACGTCTACAGAAATGGTGAGCACACAAGACTGCCCGCCGTACGAAAAACGCTCGGACGAAAGCAGCAAGGTCCGCACCCCACCACCGGGCAAGTCGTGGCGAACCTCGAACCCCTCCACCCGGCCCTTGTCGGCAAACTGTTGTTTGAACACGCGCCGCAAAGACTCGTCACGCCACATCCCGAGCTCTACGGCGGTGCGACCAATCACATCCTTGCGGGCCCGCTCGAACGAGCGCTCCCACGCGGGGTTGATCTCGAGGCAGGTGCCTTGCTCAAACTCGCTCACCAACATGGGCAGCGGACTGGCTTGCAAAATTTGGTTGACCCGCTGCTCGCTCTCGCGCAGCGCAGCCTCCTGGCGGGACAAGTCGCCCAGCTTCTCTCCGAGCGATGCATTGAGCGTCTGCACATTCTGAACATGCTGTTGGTATGCGCCGAGCACCAACCGGAATGACAAAAAACCACCCGTCAATATGACCACTTGCGCCAACAAAATGCCCCATGGGTTGGTCGCAGGCTCCGGGTGAATCCAACCGGCCTCTTGCAGCACCGGCAGCGCAATGAGCCACAGCACCGTGGCTATGGCTAACTGGAACGCGTGGCGCATGCCAAGCAGCCAGCCGGCCACCAGGATAACGATCAAATCAACATTGAGTATCGGGTTGAGTGCCCCGCCGCGAATCGCAGACTGCAGGGCCACGACGCTCCAGAGCATCCACGCATACATGGCGATGGCTGTCTTGAACCGGCCCCGGGACTGCAAACCCATGCACACCAGACCGGCGATAGAGATCAGCGCTGGCGCAATCAGTGTGTTGATGTGGCTGCCGAGCAAGGGGCTCACCAGCAGGTACAAGACGCTGGCAGCCGTCGTCGTGCGCAAGAGCCGGCTGAACAAAATGCTCAGCTCGCTGCTGGCCAGCGTCACATTCGGCTTGAGAAGTGAGGTGGGTAAACGCATGATGTGCATGTCTGGGTTCGCCAAACCTCAGCTTAAACCCGGCAACTCCACATACACAAGCCCCCTCTTTTCAGGCATAAAAAGAGCCGCTAGCGCACTACTTATATGCGCCAGCAGCTCTTATTTTGATAGCAACGTACTTACATTGCCTTGTAGTAGATGTAGTCAGCGGTGTAGCGCACCAACTGGTTGGCACCTTCGTTGGCCTTGGAGCATGCAGCGCTTGGAGCGGCGCCGCCCACGGTCGCCACGCGCTGGATGAAGGTCACGCCTTGCATCATTCCCATGCCGGTGGCTGGGTTGGCTTTGGTCAGTTGCAATGGCAGGTTGGCTGCGCCATTCGTGGACACTGCCACTTGGGTAGCTGTCACTTTGGAGCCGTCATTGGCTTCCCAGGTAGCGGGTGGGCCATAGTATTTGCCGACGATCTTGCCGCTGCGATCTTTCAGACCGGCATCAGGCCCCACAAACACCCACTCAAACTGGCCAGCCATGTCTTTTTTGGCACGGCACTGGTAATTCACATCGCCAGCGGCAGCGTGCTCCAGAGCCACTTTGTTGCCGGCGGGCACTTGCACCGCGGCAGGCAGGTCTGCCTGGTTAAAAGGTGCGCGCATTGGCTGGGTGGCGCAAGCGGTGAGTGCAGCCAAGGCAATCAGGGAGAGAGCGGTACGTGTTTGCATAAAAATTCCTGTGACAGAAGAAACGTTTTAAAAAATCAGGGACGGGCGGGTTTGGACAATGTGGCGAGGTAGGCGACCACATCCTCCCTGTCCTGCGCAAGGTCTAAGCGATAGTTCATCTCTTGACCGGGAACGACCTTTTCGGGGTCGGTTAACCATGCTTTGAGGCCCGCCACCGTCCAGGTATGGGTGGCTGCAGCAAGGGCTTTTGAATAGTCGTGGCCTTCGGCCTTGCCGGCTTTGCGGCCCACCACGCCACCCAATGCGGGACCAATGCGGTTGGAATCCACACTATGGCAACCGAAGCAACGGCTTTCAACCAGCTGTTGCCCACGGCTTACCGACGGGACCATTTCTTGGGACTGCGCCAGCGCAGGCCCAGCAAAGGCCCACGCCAAGGCGCACCACATCGAGAGGGTGCGCGCTTTCATTTAGGCACCGAAAGACAAAGCACCGGCAGGCAGCGGACGGCCCATGGCGTTGTTCAGCAAGATGTAGTGCATGGTCTCGTCAGCAGCCAAGCGGCCTGCCACTTTGGCCAGATCCTTGTTGCCAAACGCGGGGATCACGCCCAGGTAAGCGTTGATCGC
>JAIXVK010000177.1 GCA_027483085.1 Comamonadaceae bacterium
GCGGTGCTGTACACGGTGCCGTTGCGTGCCGCCATCGGGGGCAGCTTCAGGTGCTCGCAGCGTTCGCGGGTCAGGGTCAGGCAGATCAGGCCACGGCCGAAGCGGGCCATGAAGTTGATCGCTTCGGGCGTGACGTGGTCCGAGGCGAGAACCAGATCGCCTTCGTTTTCACGGTCCTCTTCGTCCACCAGAATCACGATGCGGCCGGCACGCATGTCGGCCACGATGTCTTCAACGGGGGAAATGGATACGGGGGTGAGGGCGGTCATGCAGAAGGGCTTTCCAAATGTCGTTCTATGGCGGGGGCCCTGAGGGGTGCGGCGCTCCTGCCGGATGCTCGGTGCCTCAGTAGTAACCCCCGATTATCGCCGCTTTCGACCGGATGGTTGCGGGTCAGGCGCAGGGGCTGAGCACAGTAGGGGCTTCAGTCCAGCGAGGCGCTCCAGCGCTCGTTCCAGCCGGTTTGCAGGGCACGCCGGTCGCGCTTGGTAGGCCGGCCACCCGCAATCGTGTGGGCGGGCTCCGGGCTGAGGCGCTGTTGCTCGGCGGCCGCTAGACGGTCGCGCACGCTGTCCGGGGTTTCGGCGTACATCAGCTGGGCCACCGGTGCCGGGCCGCGCTGCTCACTGATGAGCAGCACTTGCACGACTTTTTTGACCTTGCCTTGCCAGATTGTCAGGGTGTCTCCGGCCTTGACCTCTTTGGCGGGTTTGACGTCCCGGCCTTCCCACTGCACCCGGCCGAGTTGGACTTCATCCGTGGCCAGCGAGCGGGTTTTGAAAAAACGTGCGGCCCACAGCCACTTGTCGATCCGGGTGCTTTGCATGCGAAAACTTCAGCTGAGATAGAGCGGTAATCGTACACAAGCATCCAGTCCGGTGCAGGTGTCCCCTGAATACCGGTTGTTCAGCTGGATGGTTCCCCCCAGCGCCAGCACCATTTCCCGCGTGATCGTGAGCCCAAGGCCGGACCCCGAGTGGGTGCTCCCGGCTGCAAATGGCTGAAACAATCGCATACGCAAGGCGTCACTGATGCCGGGCCCGCTGTCAGAGATCGTGAGTTGTGCCCAGTCGCCATCTCGCTGCAAACGGATCAACAAGTCGCCGCCTTGCGGCGATAGGCGTACGGCGTTGTGCAGCAGGTTACGGATGGTTTCCCGCAGCATCCATTCGTGGGCCATCACCGGACAGGGCTCGGTCACGAGTTCGAAGTCGAGGTCTTTTTCACCCACCAAGGCCGACAGATCCAGCGCAATGGTCCGGACCGGCTCGGCCCAGTCCATGGCCGCAAAGTCTTGTTGCTGGCGCACTTGTTCCACTTTGGCCAGTGAGAGCATTTGGTTGGCCAATTGGGTAGCCCGGTCGACCGTGGAGGCAATTTCTTTCAGTCCGTCCTGGGCGGCTATGTCGCCCCGCAGTGCCGATTGCACCTGCACCTTGAGCACCGCCAATGGGGTCCGGAGTTGGTGTGCCGCATCACGCACAAAGCGCTTCTGGTGGTCCAGCAGGTGCTGCAGCTTGTGCATCACATGGTTGGTGGCGACCGCCAGCGGCTGAATTTCCAGCGGCAATTCGCCGGCGGGCAAGGCGGTCAGGTCATCTTCGCTGCGCTGCTCCAGCTCTTCGCTGAGCTGCCGCACCGGGCGGGTGGCACGGTCTACCACGAGCATCACCACCGCGGTAATGACGGTGATCAGGATCAGCTGCCGCTGGAGTGTGTCCAGCAAAATTTGCCGGGCTAAGGTGTGGCGCAGCTCTAGCGTTTCTGCCACCTGCACCATGGCCATGGTGCGCTCCCGCCCACTGGCCACCGGCTGCAGCAGCACAGCTACCCGTACCGCATCGCCGCGGAATGTGTCGTCGTAAAAATCTACCAGTGCGGCATAGGGGCCCTGCTGAGGCAGTTGACCCGTCCAGACCTTGATGTCTTGCTCGCCATCGACCCATTGGCCTTTGGCGTCAGACACCCGGTAGCTCATGCGGCTGCGGTTGTCTGCCTCAAACGCTTCAAGGGCGGAGTAGGGTACTTGCGCTCTGAGCCGCGCATCCGCACCTCGCCCTTCAATGTCCAATAGTTCGCCAATGGCTTTGGCGGAGGCGAGCAGCGTCCTGTCATAGGCCGTGTTGACCGCGGCCAGCGCCTGCCGGTAAAGGCTGTAGGTGTCTACCAATACAAACAACAAAATAGGTATCAAGATACCCAGCAAAAGGCTCTTGCGCAATGAGGGCGCAGGGCGGCGGCTCGCCATCTCAGTCAGCCTTGAGCAAATAGCCAAGCCCGCGCAGGGTCACCAGGCTGACCCGCATGGCGGTGAGCTTCTTGCGCAGGCGATACACCACCACCTCGATCGCTTCAAACTGCACATCCACTTGGCCGGGAAACACCACTTCAAATAAGCGTTCTTTGCTGACCGCATGGCCCGGGCGCAACATCAGGGCAGTCATCAAGGCCAACTCGCGAGGGGTCAAGTCCAAGACCTCGTGGCGGTGATAGATGGCGCCGCTGTTGCGATCCAGCCGCAACTCTCCGACCAGCAGGTCACTGCTCTGCGGTGTCGGGTTGTCGGCATTGCGGCGATGCAGGGCGCGTATGCGGGCTTCCAGCTCGTCGAGGTCAAACGGCTTGGGCAGGTAATCGTCGGCACCGGCATTCAGGCCCAGCACCTTGTCGCCGACCGTTCCGCGAGCGGTCAAGATCAGAACCGGCGTGCGCAGGCCGCTGCGGCGCGCCTGCTTGAGTACGTCGAGTCCGTCTACTCCCGGCAGGCTCAGGTCGAGCACCACCACATCGGGCTGGAGAGTGTTCCAGTGGGTGAGCGCTTGTGCACCATCGCTGCAGACGTCGACCCGCATTTGTGCACGTACCAGGCTGCGTTGCAGGGTGGTGAACAGGGCGGGATCGTCTTCGATCAAGAGTAAATGCATGGCCAGAGCAGGGTGCGAATTACGGGTTTCCCCTAGGGAATTTGGACAGCCGTTTGACAGCCACGGCCCGCATCATAGGCCCTACCAATAACCACAGGAGACTTCCATGCGTCGCGATACTTTCCTCAAATCCATGGCCGTGATGGCTGCTGCCGGTGCTCTGCCTTTGTCGGCACGTGCAGCCACCAATCTGAAAATGATGCTCCCGGCCAACCCCGGCGGCGGTTGGGACGGCACAGGCCGCGCCTTGGGCAAAGCACTGATCGACGCCAAGCTGGTGGACACTGTGCAATACGAAAACAAGGGTGGCGCGGCCGGCGTGATCGGACTGGCCCAGTTTGTGAACTCCGCCAAGGGCGATCCCAACGCCATGATGGTGATGGGTGCGGTGATGCTGGGTGGCATCATCACCAGCAAGCCTGCTGTTGGCCTGGACAAGGTAACACCGATCGCCCGTATTACCAGCGAATACAACGTGTTCGTGGTGCCGGCCGACTCCCCGCTCAAGACCATGAAAGACGTGGTCACCCAGATGCAAAAAGACCCTGGCAGTGTCAAGTGGGGTGGCGGTTCGCGTGGATCCACAGAGCACATTTGTGCCTCCATGCTGGCGACCAAGGTCAAC
>JAIXVK010000448.1 GCA_027483085.1 Comamonadaceae bacterium
CGCCTTGCCACGCAGGCCGCTGGACAGGCCCACCAGCACGTTGTTCTTCTCGTAGGCGGCAATCCACGCGCTGCTCTTCATGTCCGCCTTGCGGATCATGGGACCCGCTTGCATGGCGGTGTGCATCTCGTCGCCGGTGCGGTCTAGGAAGCCTGTGTTGATGAAGGCCACGCGGCTTTGGGCGGCGGCAATGCAGGCCTTCAGGTTCACGCTGGTGCGGCGCTCTTCGTCCATGATGCCCAGCTTCACTGTGCTGTCGGGCAGGCCCAGCATCTGCTCCACACGGGTGAACAGCTCGGCGGCAAACGCCACTTCTGCGGGGCCGTGCATCTTGGGCTTGACGATATAGACCGAGCCCTTGCGCGAGTTGCGGATGGCGTCTTTCTTCGTCTTCTTGAGATCGTGCAATGCGATGGTGGTAGTGACCACGGCGTCCATGATGCCTTCGGGGATCTCTTTCGTTGTGCCGTCGGCAGCGGTGTAGGTGATGGCCGGGTTGGTCATCAAGTGGCCCACGTTGCGCACAAACATGAGGCTGCGGCCGTGCAGCTTCACGTCTTTCTTGCCGTCGGGCGCGGTGTACACGCGGTCGCCGTTCAGACCACGGGTCAGCGTCTTGCCGCCTTTCTCAAAGCTCTCGACCAAAGTGCCTTGCAGAATGCCCAGCCAGTTGCCGTAGGCCAGCACCTTGTCTTCGGCATCCACCACCGCCACGGAGTCTTCCAAGTCCAGGATGGTGGACAGCGCTGCTTCCAGCACGAGGTCGCTCACACCGGCTGCATCGGTTTTGCCGATGGGCGTAGCGCGGTTGATGATGATGTCGAGGTGCAGGCCGTTGTGAATCACCAGCACGCTGGAAGGATCTTTGGCAGAGCCCTGGAAGCCC
Source organism: Comamonadaceae bacterium (assembly GCA_027483085.1). Taxonomy (GTDB): domain Bacteria; phylum Pseudomonadota; class Gammaproteobacteria; order Burkholderiales; family Burkholderiaceae_C; genus Allorhodoferax. The sequence continues at coordinate 887 of JAIXVK010000448.1, forward strand.
ACGAACTGGTCCTTGTCTGCCAGCTTGGAGGTGGAGCCGTCCTTCAGGGTGACGACCAAGTCGCCGCCCTTGATGGCGTAGCCGGTAGAGCCTACGTGTGAGCCTTTCTTGAGCGGTGCGCAGCGGTCCAGCACGTTACGGGCGTATTCAATGACCTTCTTGCCGCGCTTGGGGTTGTAACCCTTGGGGCCCACTTTTTCGCAGCCCTTGTCTTCGCTGATGACGTCGGTGCCATACAGCGCGTCATACAGGCTGCCCCAGCGGGCGTTGGCGGCGTTCAAGGCGTAGCGGGCGTTGAGCACAGGCACCACCAGCTGCGGGCCTGCTTGGGTGGCCAGCTCGGCATCCACGTTCTTGGTGGTGATCTTTACCTTCTTGGGGCTCTCGACCAGGTAGCCGATCTTTTCCAGAAATGCCTTGTACGCAGGCATATCGCTGATGGGGCCGGGGTTGGCTTTGTGCCAGGTGTCCAGCTCGGTTTGCAGGCGGTCGCGCTCGGCCAGCAGGGCGATGTTCTTAGGGGCCAGGTCACCCACGATGGCGTCAAACCCTTTCCAGAAAGCCTCAGGCGCAATGCCGGTGCCGGGCAGCACTTTGTCTTGGATGAAGCTGTGCAGGCTGGTCGCGACTTGCAGGCGGTGCTCAGCAGTGCGTTCGGTCTTGCGGGGGGTAGTTGTCGTCATGGTGGGCCTTTCAAAGGAAGGGGCGGTCAACAAAGTGAAAACAGGTCGCGCGAGGGGAAATGCCCTCAGGCTATGGATGTACTGTATTCCATCCTTTGCGGATTTCTATATGGAAGAATATCAATCGATTTGTGACTTTTTAGGATGTAGTTCATGCCCATACGCCATCTGGTGCTGCTGAAATTCAAAGCCGGCACGGTGCCCGCCGAGGTTCAAGCCATAGAAGCTGCGTTTGCGGCATTGGCAAGCAAGATCAGCGCCGTGCAAAGCCTGGAATGGGGCACCAACAACAGCCCCGAAGGCTTGGCCAAAGGCTTTACCCACTGCTTCAACCTCACCTTCGCCGATGAGGCCGGCCGCGCAAGGTACCTGCCGCACCCTGATCACTTGGCGTTTGTCGAGCAGCTCAAGCCGGCGTTGGACGATGTGCTGGTGGTGGACTACCGATTCACATCCGAGTGTGATGGAAGTTCTTAAGCTCGCACTTTCTAGAAACTGCCAGAGCAGAGGGAGTTGCCTCCCTTTTGCAGACCTTGAATTGGGATGCGATACCGCCAACTACTATTGGGTGGTCATGGCTCAGAAGCGTACTGAAATTGCATTTGAAAGCGAAACATGGAAATGGCGTTGCTGTGGTTGCTGTGTGTGATCTTGATCGTGCTTGGGCTCGCTGGCACAGTGCTGCCGGTTTTACCCGGCACCCTTCTGGTGTGGGCGGGCATTGTGCTGGGTGCCTGGATCGACAACTTTGAAAAAGTGGGCCTGGTGACTGTGGCGGCGACCAGCGTGCTGGCCCTTGTAGCTTGGGGGCTGGACTATGCAGCGGGGCTACTCGGGGCCCAAAGGGCCGGAGCGAGCAAGATGGCTTTGCTGGGTGCAGCGATCGGCACGGTCCTCGGACTACTCTTGGGTTTGGTGGGCGTGCTTTTCATGCCGTTGGTGGGGGCTGCGATGGGTGAGTACGTCGCGCGGAAAGATGAGGCCCATGCCTTGAAGGTAGGGTTGGCTACCTGGGTGGGGATCATGGTCGGGCTGCTAGCCAAGGTCGTGCTAGCTTTCGTGATGGTGGGAGTGTTTGTGGCTGCGTTGTTGATTTGAAGCAGTACTTAAACATTTCCGACAGTCAGGCCGGCATTCTTCGCGAGGCAACCCGGTGCAATTCCTAATCCTGCAGCGCCGGGCAGCCACGCATAGAACAAGCGCTCAGTAGGTTGCAATGTGTGTCCAAAACAAGAGACTTCACTGCAACCCCCTCTATGAGTGAATCAGTGCTTGTCTCGGGTCATGCGTTCGGCAAACGAGATTCCCATGGCTGAAAGCACAAATGTGAAATGAATGATGGCGACCATAGTTACGACCTTGATGCTCTCCAGGCTCAAGTCACTGCTCAGATAGGTCTTGAGCGCATGCACACCTGATATCGAAATGATGGCAAATGCCAGCTTCAGTTTCAGGTTGTAGGTGTTTACATGGTCTAACCAATCCGGCTTTTTGATGTCCACTTTGTCGAAGTGCCCGGTCGTGACAAATAGCGAGACACCTGCGAGGGCAACTACCCACACCAACTGCGCCACCATGGTCATATCAACGAGTTCCAGGACTTTGATGATGAGGTCGATCTTTTCAAGTTCACCAAACAGCAGGGTTTGCATGAGCTTGTAGCTTTCCAGCAAGAATTTACCCAATATGCCAATGATGATGAAAACCAGCCCGACATAAAAGAAAAGCATGCTGAACCGCATGCCGTAGAGCAAGGTGCCTACTTTCGAGAGAACTTTTTCCATTTGTGAATGGCTTCCATGAGAATGAGTTGAATACCAAAGGCAATGGTGCTTGCTTCTTGGGCACATCCACTTTACGGAGGCTGCGCCCATCAAGCACCACTGCTATGGTTTATTTTTTTCGTACTCTTCGTACTTGGGTTCGGCAAGGATGAAGGGCCGGGTCTGGTCTTGTTGACCAAAACCTGCACCTGCCCCCGTGTCCGTTGCAGGCAGTGCGCGAGACAAAATCAAAAGCCCTGCGACTGCCGAAAAAATAGAGCCCACATACACACCTAGTCGTACCGGTGTCGCCAAGGCCGGGTCCGTGAAAGCCAGTGCGCCCACAAAAAGGCTCATGGTGAAACCTACACCCGCGATACACCCCACCCCGATAACTTGCAACCAGTTTCCTGGTTTATTGGCTTTCAGAAGCATTGCTCCCAAGTAAGTCATCAAAACTATGCCGACCGGCTTGCCCACCGCCAGACCCAATGCGGAACCTAGGGTAATCGGGTGCAGAAGGTACTCACTCGCGCCGTCCAAACTGATGCCGGCGTTGGCGAACGCAAAGACGGGCATGATCCCAAACAATACCCAAGGCCGGAAGCTGTGCTCTGCCTCGTGCAAGGGGCTATGGCCGTCCTTGTCTTTCAGCGGAACGCATGCCGCGACGATCACACCCCCTATGGTCGGGCTGATGCCTGACCGGTACATGACGACCCATAAGACGATTCCCACCACGATGTACAAACTCACCGATGCTATTTTCAAACGGTTCATCACCATCAGTAGCGCACTAACGCCTGCCGCCATCAGCAGATAGTCGGTCAACACCTGCTCGGTGTAAAAAAAGGCCACGATCAATATGGCGCCAAGGTCGTCCACTACCGCGACCGCCAACAAAAATGCCTTGAGTGCGATCGGTACCCTATTGCCTAAAAGCGACAACACGCCCAATGCAAATGCAATATCGGTGGCCGCTGGAATGGCCCAACCCTTACCAAAACCCGCGCTCCCAGCCAAGGCTAAAAACAGCAGGGCTGGCATTGCCATGCCGCCTGCTGCAGCCAACACGGGTAGCAGGGCCGCTTTGGGGTTTGAAAGCTGGCCTTCCAGCATTTCGCGCTTGAGCTCCAGACCGACGAAGAAAAAAAACAGCGCCATCAGCGCATTTTTGATCCAGTAAGCCACTTTCATTTCAATGCCACCGCCAGTCGGGCCGATGCTGAACGAGGTGGCTAGAACCGACTGGTACGCCGGCCCCCAGGGCGAGTTCACCACCACCATCGCGATAGCAGCGACAAAAACCAGCAGTGCGCCTGGCACAGCTTCTTGGGGCAAGAAGCCAAAAACTTTTGGGGCGGGCGATGTTACTGACATGGTGTGGGCATCATCAGGCGATAGACACAAGATAGCCGGTATAGGCTCCATAAGAGCCTAGAAGCACCCAGCCTTCCCAGCGTTGGAGCATCGCACCCGATCGGGCGAAATACACCAGCAAACCAGTCGTCGCCAGCATGACCCAAATGTCAAAACTTGCGATTTGCGCAGGCATGTCGATCGGTTGGATGATCGCGGTGGCTCCCAAAATAAAGAGCACGTTGAAGATGTTGGAGCCGACGATATTTCCATAAGCCACGTCCGCGTGTTTGCGCAAGGCCGCCATCACAGAAGTGACCAGCTCCGGCATGGATGTGCCTACCGCCACAATCGTGAGCCCGATGATGGTGTCCGAAACGCCCAGTGTTTTGGCGAGGGCAATAGAGCCGTCCACCAGGTAGCGTGCGCCAAAGATGGTGATCGCAATACCGCCGACAGCCATGGCCAAAGACAAGGTCAGGTGGCGAGGTCCGGGGCGCGCATCTTCTGCGCGGTGTTCTGCAACCACTGCGGCCTCATCTGGAGCACGCTTTTCTTGCACGTACACAAAAACTACGTAAGCCAACAGGCTCGCAATAAACGCTACCCCCAGCACCATGCCCATTCGCCCGTATAGCACCACACCCAGGCAGGCGAGGGCGGCTGCCGACAGCATGATGGCATCGCGCCTGAAGCCTTTGGGGTTCACCGCCATCGGGTAAATGATGGCGGATAGGCCAAGTATGAAAAGGATGTTGGCGATGTTGGATCCCACCACATTGCCTACTGCAATGCCCGCCGAGCCATTCAGTGCGGCGGTCACACTGGTTACGAGTTCGGGCGTCGAGGTACCAAACCCGACCAGGGTCAGTCCAATCAGCAGGGGCGACACCCCTAATGCTGTGGCGGAGGCAACTGCGCCACGCACCAGCAACTCTCCTCCCACCACGAGCAATACCAAGCCCAGGCCAATAGATATCCAGATGTCCATGCGTTTCAGCTCCCGGTTATGCGCTCACTAGTTTGGATGACGCCGAAGTATGCCGTTGGAAAGGTGGATGATCGCTTTCATCTTTGCTTTCACCACTCATTTCTGATTGTCTTTCCCAAGGGTGTCGGCGAGTCTGAACCGCCTTAGGAGAAGTGCATACACATCTTTGTCACATGACACACCTAGGATGAAACTCCGTCTGCATGGCTCCGGAATGGGGTCTGCACTTTGTCTCATCTCACAGGTCCCCCCATGCACATCAAAACCACGGTTTCCGCCATCCTTTTGGCATTGGCTTCGGTCTCCGCATCTGCGCAGTCGTTCAGCCTGAGCAACTACACCGTCAAAAACACTTACGGACTCGACCTGAGCGTAGGCGGTGTCTCCGGCCTAGAGGGCTCTGCGATCACTTACGCGCAGGACCGTGGCACCTTGTTTTTCATTGGCGATGAGGGCAAGGGCGTGATTGAAA
>JAIXVK010000092.1 GCA_027483085.1 Comamonadaceae bacterium
CACTCGCCGGGTTTGCTTGGCTTCTTTTTATGGAGACTACATGTTGAAACGTCGTTTGATTCTGGCCTGCAGCCTGATCGCTGCCTCTGGTGTGAGCATGGCCCAGACCTACCCCAATAAATTGATTAAGTTGCAGGTGCCGTTTGCTCCCGGCGGCACAACCGACATCATTGCCCGCATCATTGCCGACCCGCTGGGCAAAGTGCTGGGGCAGAGCGTCATTGTGGAAAACAAGGCCGGTGGTGGCGGTGTAGTCGGAGCCAACGAAACCGCCAAATCAACACCCGATGGTTATTCGCTGGGTATTGCCACCGTGTCTACCGTGGCTGCAAACCCTGCCATTAACCCGAAAAACCCCTACAACCCGCTCACCGATTTCTCGCCCATCATCAACATTGCGGCCACGCCCAATGTGATCGCGGTGCACCCCACGTTTCCAGCGAAAGACTACAAAGCGTTTCTGGCTGAGATCAAGAAGAATCCGGGCAAATATTCCTATGCATCCTCGGGCACCGGTGGCATTGGCCACATGCAGACGGAGTTGTTCAAGAGCTTGACCGGCGCTTTCATCACCCACATTCCCTACCGCGGTGCAGGCCCGGCACTGAATGACACCGTGGGAGGGCAAGTGCCCCTGATTTTCGACAATCTGCCATCCGCATTGCCGTTTATCAATTCCAACAAGTTGGTCCCCATTGTGGTGGCTGCGCCCCAGCGCTTGAGCCAGTTGCCCAACGTGCCCACCTTCAAAGAGGTGGGGCTGGAGCCTGTGAACCGCATGGCGTTTTATGGCATCTACGGCCCCAAAGGCTTGCCCAAAGACGTGATCGACAAAATCAATGCCGGCGTGAAAAAAGTGCTGGAGGACCCAGCGGTGCGCAAACGCATTGAGGACACCGGCTCCCTGGTGGTAGGCAATACACCTGAACAATTTGCAGATCAAATCAAAGCGGAGTTCGAGGTCTACAAAAAGGTTGTGGACTCTGCCAAGCTGCGTTTGGATTGATCATGGAGGACACCGCATCGGTGGATGCATTCATCGATGCGCTGTGGCTCGAAGAGGGCCTTTCCAAGAACACCTTGGAGGCCTACCGGCGTGACCTACGTTTGTTTGCGGCCTCGCTCAAGGGGCGGCCGCTGGTGCGAACCCAAGAGCATGATGTGCAGGCCTATTTTGCGGCCCGGCATGCCGAAACCAAAGCGACCACGGCCAACCGGCGGCTGACTGTTTTCAAGCGCTACTTTCGCTGGGCTTTACGCGAAAAGCATATTGCCCAAGACCCGACCCTCAAGTTGCAGGCTGCCAAGCAGGCGCTGCGGGTTCCCAAAACCCTGAGCGAAGCGCAAGTGGAAGCGCTTTTGAATGCGCCGGACACCGGTGAGGCACTGGGCATCCGGGACAAGACCATGTTGGAGCTGATGTACGCCAGCGGTCTGCGCGTGAGCGAGCTGGTAGCTCTGCGGATGACGCAGCTTGGACTCAATGAGGGTGTCCTGCGGGTCGTGGGCAAGGGCTCCAAAGAGCGTTTGGTGCCTTTTGGTGAGGTAGCGGGGCTCTGGTTGCAGCGCTACCTGCAAGGGCCGCGCGCAGAGCTTTTGGCCGGACGACAAAGCGAAGATGTCTTTGTGACTGTGCGCGGTGCTAAGGCGGGCAGCGCGATGTCACGCATCATGTTTTGGGGTCTCGTGAAGCGCTATGCGCTGATGGCAGGTATCCGCAGCCCGATGTCACCTCACACCCTGCGGCATGCATTTGCCACCCATTTGCTCAACCATGGGGCGGATCTACGCGCAGTGCAGATGCTTCTGGGCCATGCCGACATTTCCACCACGACCATTTACACCCATGTGGCCCGGGATCGGTTGGCTGCGCTGCATGCGCAGCACCATCCTCGCGGGTAGTGGCTCGGGGAGCCCGGCGTGGGCGTGGTCCCGCTCAGGTCTCGCCCAATGTCTCTGCCCAGGCTAGGGCTTGCAAATGTGCCCAGTTGATTTGCTTTTCAGTCAGTTGCAAGGCCTGGGCACTCTGAGCAAAAGCTTCGTCATCGCCTGATTCGCAAGCGAGGGTGAGCGTGAGATAGTGCGCAAGGGGCCCGCTCCGGTGGAGCAAAGCCTGCGTCACACTATTTGGCAGGGTGAGGTTGGCCAACGCGGTCTCGAGCGGCATACTCAGCATGCTGTCGAGTAAGGAGAAGATACCCACGACAAATGCGTGGTCGCAGTCATCGGCGGGGAGGGCCTCTGCCGCTAGCAATTCCATCAAGCGGCCGCGAACCACCGCGGTGGTTCCGATAGCAGGCGCAGCGCCGCTCAGCGTCGATGTGGTCAGCAACAAGGCGGCCCATTTGAAGAGTCGTTGCAATCCCAGCAGCATGACTGCGTGCTTAAAAGAAGAAACCTCGGTCCGGAGGCCGAACCCTGCAGAATTGATAAAGCGCAGGAGGTTAAAAGACAGGGTTGGGTCACGCTTCAAGACTTCTTCAATCTCTGCGGTACTGGCCTGCTTGCGAACCAAGTTGATCAGTTGCAGGATTGTGGCCTGACCGGGGCGCATGCTTTGCCCTTCGACCAAGGTAGCCCGGGCGAACCAGTCGCCCTGAAACAAGCCGACTCCCAGCTCTTTGAGTTGAAGGTACTGCGCTTGGGTCGATACTTTTTCAGCGACGAGATGGGCTTGCGTCTTCGCTTGCGCCAGGCGAATGAACGAATGAATAGTCGCAGACTTCAAAACGACCGTGTCGAACTTGATATAGGCAGCCAAAGACAGCCACTCTTCATAGGGCTGGGTCAACACGGAGTAGTCGAACGCCAGCCGAAAACCGCGCGCATGCAGGGCTCGCAAAGTCGGTAGTCGTAGCTGGATTTGATCTATTTGGGACAGCGGCACAGCCGGAATTTGTAGAACATAGTGTTCCGGCGCAATCAAGTCGACATGGCCCGCTGCGAGGCTGTCGAGCGTGCAATTGACAAAGAGCAGGGCCTTGCCAACGAGCGTTTCACTCTCGGCCATCGACAGCAAGTTGAACAGCATTTGGGCATCGGATGACGCCGTGTGCTCACCCTTTTGGACGCTGCGATTGAAAAGTTCATACCCAACCACGGCTTGGTTCTTGTCGACGATCGCTTGTCGGGCAATCGAGACAGAGGCGGCGCCGGGGTTGGCAAAGGCATTTTCGGTGGGGTACATCAAGCAGCCGGAGAGCCGGCACAGAAAATAGTTGATTCGATTCTAGGTGGTGTATGCCGCGTTGGACTAGGCTACACCGAGCCCGGCATCGATATCCAGCCGTCGCATTTCGGCGGGGGTAAAGCCAGCAGCTTTGCGAGCTGCGTAATTGAATGGTGGTTTGGGCCGCGGTGCCGCATACCGCACCGCTGCTTGCGCATAAAACGCATCTGCATCCAAATTGTGTTGGGCGCAGAGCCAGTGGTACCAGCGGTTTCCGGTGGCGACGTGGCCCACTTCCTCTGCCAGGATGATGTCCAGAATAGCGCGCGCCTCCAGAGCCGCTGCAGTGCCGACCTTGGCGAGTTTGGATTGAATCAGTGGCGTCGCATCCAGTCCGCGCGCTTCCATGGTGCGCGGCACCAGTGCCATCCGGGCAGCGATGTCAGGCGCGGTGTTGTGGCAGATCGTCCACAGCCCGGTATGTGCGGGAAAGTCGCCATACGCATAGCCCAGTGCCTTCAGGTGTCCGGACAGTAGGGTGAAGTGCTTGGCTTCTTCAGCGGCCACAGTCGCCCAGTCCCGATAGAACGCTTCTGGCATGTGGTCGTAACGCCAAATGCAATCCAAAGCGAGGTTGATGGCATTGAATTCAATGTGCGTGATCGAGTGCATCAACGCTGCATGCCCTGCAGGTGTGAAGGGCGAGCGGCGGGGAACGTCTTTGGGAACCACGAGTTCCGGACGAGGCGGTTGCCCCGGTGCGTCAGGTGGCGCGAAGTAGCGCTTTGCATCCACGACGAATGCCGGATCACCAGACAGCAACTCCAACGCCAGTTGCGCTTTGTGCTCCGGCACACTGGCTTGAAAGGCCTTGAGGGCGTGTTCTCTAAGTTCCATCCTTACAATTCTAGTTTTGCGCTGTGGGGACTCTGATGGCGGTTTATGAACTTGATGGCATCGCGCCTCAGCTTTCTGAGGGTGTTTGGATCGCAGACAGCGCCGAAGTCATGGGCGCTGTTGAAATTGGCGCAGATGCCAATATATGGTTCGGAGCCGTAGTGCGCGGAGACACGGAAACGATCCGCATCGGTGCAGGAACCAATATCCAGGACGCCAGCGTGCTACACGCAGACATGGGTAAGCCTTTGACCATTGGCGACAACGTCACGGTGGGGCATCAGGTCATGTTGCATGGCTGCACTATCGGTGATGGCTCTTTGATCGGTATCGGTGCGGTGGTCCTTAACGGTGCTCGTATCGGCAAAGGCTGTTTGGTGGGGGCGGGTGCTTTGGTGACCGAGGGAAAAGAATTTCCTGACGGCAGCATGATCATCGGCAGTCCTGCCAAAGCCGTGCGGGAGTTGACCGAAGCACAGCAACAAGCGTTGGTCGCCAGTGCCAAGCATTACGTTGAAAACGCGCGACGCTTCAGGTCCGGCCTGAAGAAAATCGCTTAGTTATCCGCCCCGCAAGGGGCCTGTTTTATTGGAGAAGGTGCATGTCTGAACTGCACAAGTTTTTGTTTGATGGCTTACCGGTTCGGGGCGCCATCGTGCGTCTGACGGACACTTGGCAAGAGATTTTGCGGCGACGCGCTTCCAGCACGGAGCATGGCGCCTATCCAGAGCCTGTGCAAAGCCTGTTGGGTGAGATTACGGCAGCGGCGACCTTGATGCAGTCCAACATCAAGTTTGACGGTGCGCTCGTCCTGCAAATTTTTGGTGATGGCCCGGTCAAGCTGGCGGTCACCGAGATCCAGCCTGACTTCAAGGTTCGCTCTACCGCCACTATTGCGGGAGACATTGCGCCTGACATGCTGTTGAGCCAGATGGTGAACGCGCAAAATGAAGGGCGTTGCGCGATTACCCTGGACCCGACCACCAAGTTCCCTGGTCAACAGCCTTACCAGGGTGTCGTGCCTTTGTTTGACGACAGTGGCAGGCCGCTGGAGCGCATCAGCGAGGTCTTGGAGCACTACATGCTGCAAAGCGAGCAATTAGACACCACGCTGGTATTGGCCGCCAACGACAAGGTGGCGGCGGGTCTGCTGATCCAGCGCTTGCCGATGCAAGGCGAGGGGAATCTCTCAGGCAGCATGGTCTCCAAGGAGAACGAGGATGAAATCGGCCTGAACGAGCACTACAACCGCATCTCCATCCTGGCCAAGAGCCTGAAAAGTGAAGAGTTGCTGGAGCTGGATGTCGACACGATTCTTCGACGCCTTTTTTGGGAAGAGCCCGTAACCCGGTTTGAACCCTTGGTGGGCGAGACTGCGCCGCGTTTTAGCTGCAATTGCAGCCGTGAGCGTGTGGGCAAGATGATCGTCGGCCTCGGGCGCGAAGAGGCTGCCAGCATTTTGGCGGAACGTAGCGATATCGAAGTCGCTTGCGAGTTCTGCGGTGTGCAGTACCGGTTTGACCCGGTGGATGCTGCTCAGCTGTTCACCGATGCGGTCCAACTGCAGCAGGGGCCTTCCGGCACCCACTAACGGGCTAGCAAAGACCTGAAGAGGCTGTGTTCACAGGCCGCGTCCGAACACTTCTCACATTGGCCAAGCCAACGTGCGTATTGTTCGGCGGCTTGATGCTCATCTTCCATCTGGTCGGGTAACACGATACGCAAGGCAGCCTTGAGTCGCAAGGAGCCTTTGCCCCATACCATCGAATAGGCAATGTCGTGTTCCTGCAAGACCGTTTGCAGGCGCTGATGGACCCGCTGTTGCCCTGCAGGGCTGTCGCGTTGGTAGCCATCTTCCACCCAAGGCAAGTCCAGACCCATGACCAGAACATGCGAGTAGGTGCGCAGGTCCGCGAGAGCTTCGGTGTAAAGGCTCATGTCTTGGAAAAGCACATCGCTATAAATGGCCGTCATCATGGCCGTGGTATCACAAATCACGGCCGAGCCATGGGGCGCGGCAGCACGGCGAGTTTGCTCCATGGCAATGCCGGCTTGTTCGTCGGGGCGGGGTGTTCTTTGGTGCAGATCGCACCATTCGCGCAAATATTCAGGGACAGTAACTGCTTGGGTGCCGGCGGCTTGTAGCGCGAGCGTCAAATCGTGCGCGAGGGTACTTTTGCCGGTCGATTCTGCGCCGAGAATCGCTATTTTCATGCCCATGGCTATCGAGCTCAGCGGGCAATCTGAACGTAAATTTCGTTCGCCTTCACCATGCCCAATTCAGAGCGTGCTTTTTCTTCGACGATTTCCAGGCCTTCTTTCAGGTCGTGGATTTCAGCTTCCAGGCGCTCATTGGCTTGGAGTGCCTGCGCGTTGAGCTGTTTTTGTTCTTCTAGTTGTTTGGACAGTCGGGCGACGTCCGGAATGCTCCCACGACCGAACCACAGCTGACCATGCAGGATCAGCAGCAGTGCAATCAACATGACAGGGACCCAGCGGTTACCCATGGCAGTGGTTCGGTCGATGGAGAGGCTTAACGCAGGTTGTAGAACGCTGCGCGGCCGGGGTACACGGCCACATCGCCCAAGTCCTCTTCGATACGGAGCAACTGGTTGTACTTGGCCATACGGTCGGAACGGCTCAGGGAACCGGTCTTGATCTGGCCGGCATTGGTGCCCACCGCGATATCAGAGATGGTGGAGTCTTCAGTTTCGCCGGAGCGGTGGCTGATGACGGCGGTGTAGCCGGCACGCTTGGCCATTTCGATGGCGGCGAAAGTTTCAGACAAAGTGCCGATCTGGTTGATCTTGATCAGGATCGAGTTGGCAATGCCCTTGTCGATGCCTTCTTTCAAGATCTTGGTGTTGGTCACGAACAAGTCGTCACCCACGATTTGCACCTTGGCACCCAAGCGGTCGGTCAACACTTTCCAGCCGTCCCAGTCGCCTTCAGCCATGCCGTCTTCGATGCTGATGATGGGGTACTTGTCGACCCAGGTGGCCAACATGTCTGTCCACTCTTGGGCGGTCAGGCTCAGGCCTTCACCTTCGAGTTCGTATTTGCCGTCTTTGTAGAACTCAGAAGCGGCGCAATCCAAGCCGAGAGCGATTTGCTCGCCTGCGACGTAACCAGCCTTGTCGATGGCTTGCAGAATCATCTGGATCGCGGCTTCATGGTTTGCCACGTTGGGGGCAAAACCGCCTTCGTCGCCCACTGCCGTGCTGATGCCCTGGTCGTGCAGGATTTTCTTGAGCGCGTGGAACACTTCTGCACCCCAGCGCAGGGCTTCGCGGAAGCTGGGTGCGCCCACGGGGATGATCATCAACTCTTGCAGATCAAGGTTGTTGTTGGCGTGTTCGCCACCGTTCATGACGTTCATCATGGGAACGGGCATTTGCACGCTGCCCATGCCGCCGAAGTAACGGTACAAAGGCAAGCCTGCCTCTTCAGCGGCAGCGCGGGCTACGGCCATGGAGACAGCCAACATGGCGTTGGCGCCCAAGCGGGATTTGTTTTCGGTGCCGTCCAAGTCAATCAATGTCTTGTCAAGGAAAGCTTGCTCGGAAGCGTCGAGGCCCAATACGGCTTCGGAGATTTCAGTGTTGATGTGCTCAACCGCTTTCAACACGCCCTTGCCGAGGTAGCGCTTCTTGTCGCCATCACGCAGCTCAATGGCTTCGCGGGAACCAGTGGATGCGCCGGAGGGCACAGCCGCACGGCCCATGGTGCCGGATTCCAGCAGCACGTCGCATTCAACGGTAGGGTTGCCGCGAGAGTCAAGAATCTCTCGGCCGACGATGTCAACAATTGCGCTCATTAGTTTCTTTCCAGTTCAAAAACACACAAACAAAAAACGTCAAATCCCATCTTGCCGCCGATTACTGGAAGTTGTCTTCCAGCAACGGGGTTTTTTTGGTTACGGAATCCAGTGCGACCAAAGTTTCCAACAACGCTTTCATATGGCGCAGTGGTACGGCATTGGGGCCGTCAGACCAGGCTTCTGCGGGGCGTGGATGAGTCTCCATAAAGAGTCCTGCTACGCCGGCAGCCACACCTGCACGGGCCAACACAGGCACCATGTCACGCGCGCCACCACTGCTGCCGCCCAAGCCGCCAGGCTTTTGCACGGAGTGGGTCACGTCGAAGACCACGGGGGCGCCCGACTTACGCATCTCGGCCAAGCTAGTCATGTCCGCCACCAAGTTGTTGTAGCCAAAGCTCACACCGCGCTCGCAAGCCAGGAAGCGGTCAGGAGAGAGGCCGACTTCTTCCGCAGCAGCACGGGCTTTGTCGATCACATTCTTCATGTCCCAAGGGGCAAGGAATTGCCCCTTTTTGATGTTCACCGGCTTGCCGCATTGGGCAACGGCACGGATGAAGTCAGTTTGACGGCACAAGAACGCGGGTGTTTGCAACACATCCACCACGCTGGCGACTTCGGCGATATGCGACTCGTCATGCACATCGGTCAAGATGGGCAATTGCAGTTGGCGGCGTACTTCGTCCAGAATTTTCAGTCCGGCATCCAAGCCGACACCACGCTTGCTGGTCCCGGAGGAGCGGTTGGCCTTGTCGAACGAACCCTTATAAATCAAGGGGATGCCCAAGCTTGCGCATGCCTCTTTGAGCTGCCCTGCCACTTCGATGGACATTTCCAATCCCTCGATGGAGCAGGTTCCGGCGATCAGGAAAAAGGGACGATCGAGGCCGATCTCAAAATCGCAAAGCTTCATCAGGCAACCGCTTTCAAACTTTTTCCACCGTTCTGGTGCTCAACGGCCGCTTTGATAAATGCATTGAACAATGGATGGCCGTTCCACGGAGTGGACTTGAACTCCGGGTGGAACTGCACACCCACATACCAAGGGTGAACACTTTCCGGCAGTTCCACGATCTCGGTCAGTTGCTCGCGCTGGGTCAGCGCAGAAATGACAAGGCCGGACGCACGAAGGGTGTCGAGGTAGTTCACATTGGCCTCGTAGCGGTGGCGGTGGCGCTCGGTGACGACATCCCCGTAGATCTTGTGGGCTAGCGTGTTTTTGGCTACATCAGAGCTTTGTGCGCCCAAGCGCATGGTGCCGCCAAGATCCGAATTGACATCTCGGGTTTTGATCGTTCCGTCCGCATCTTTCCACTCGGTGATCAGGGCGATCACAGGGTTCGGGCTTTCGGGATCAAATTCGGTGCTGTTGGCATCTGTCAAGCCGGCTACATGGCGGGCGAATTCGATGGTGGCAACCTGCATCCCCAAGCAAATGCCCAAATAGGGCACTTTGTTCTCGCGGGCAAAACGGGC
>JAIXVK010000240.1 GCA_027483085.1 Comamonadaceae bacterium
CGATTTGTCCGTCCCCACTGATTCCGACACCACCATGACCCTGCTGGAGCGGCGCTCCAGTGCATCGCTGGCACTGATTTTTGCGTTGCGGATGCTGGGGCTTTTTCTGGTGCTCCCGGTATTCGCGTTGGAAGCCCGCAAATACCCCGGTGGGGATGATGCGGCGCTGGTGGGGATTGCGATGGGCGTGTATGGCTTGACGCAGGGCTTGTTGCAGATTCCCTTCGGCATGGCTTCCGACCGGTTCGGGCGCAAGCCGGTGATGGTGGTTGGATTGCTGGTGTTTGCGCTGGGGAGTGCTGTGGCCGCGTGGGCGCCTACCCTGGAGTGGCTGGTAGCCGGCCGGGCAGTTCAAGGCGCCGGGGCTATCTCCGCAGCGGTGACTGCCTTGTTGGCAGACCAGACCCGGGACATCGTGCGCACCAAAGCCATGGCCTTGGTGGGTGCGAGTATCGGGCTGATGTTTGCCTTGTCTCTGGTGCTGTCTCCCTTGCTCGCAGCCCACATCGGCTTGCACGGCTTGTTTGCCCTGACCTCCGCTTTAGCGCTGGGCGGGGTTGCGGTGGTGATTTGGTGGGTGCCGCCGGCGCCACTGCAGCAGGTCGACCAAGCCCGAGGCGGCGTGCTCGCCGTCCTGCGCCATCCGGCTTTGCTGCGATTGGATTTTGGTGTTTTTGTGCTCCACGCAGTGCAATTGGCCATGTGGGTGGCAATGCCCGCCATGTTGGTGCAAGCGGGATTGGCGCGCGATCAACATTGGCAGGTGTATCTGCCGGCGGTGTTGGCCTCGTTCTTCGTTATGGGAGCCACCCTCTTTCCGCTCGAGAAAAAAGGCTATCTGCGTGCGGTGTTTTTGTCCGCCATCGGGCTGATTGCGGTGGTGCAAGTGGCGCTGTGGCTGCTCACCCAGGCCGGGCCCAGTGTCTGGACCATGGGTCTGGTGTTGTTTGTGTTTTTTTGTGGTTTCAATGTGCTGGAGGCCAGTCAGCCCAGCTTGGCCTCGAAGGCGGCGCCAGCATCGGCCCGTGGTGCGGCACTGGGGGTTTACAACACCTTGCAGTCCCTGGGTTTCTTTGCTGGGGGTGCTTTGGGCGGCTGGTTGGTCAAGTCCGCCGGGGCTCAGGCCTTGTTTGTGGCCAGTGGTGGCGCCATGGTGGCATGGCTGCTCGTCGCGTGGCGAATGGAGGCGCCTGCCGCTAAACCTGCGGCAAAGGCGGGATAATCAGCGACTAATCTGGAGAAAACCATGGCATCCGTCAACAAAGTCATTCTGGTCGGCAATTGCGGCCGCGATCCTGAAATCCGCTACTTGCCCTCCGGTCAGGCGGTGGCGAACGTCAGTGTGGCAACCAGTAGTCGTCGCAAAGACCGAAATACGGGCGAAACCGTAGAAGATACCCAGTGGCACCGTGTGACGTTTTACGACCGCTTGGAAGAGATCGCCGGTGAGTACGTTAAAAAAGGTCGCCCGATCTATGTCGAAGGGCGTTTGAAATACGGCAAATACACCGATCAGTCTGGTATTGAAAAGAATACGGTCGATATCGTGGCCACCGAGCTGCAATTGTTGGGCGGTCGTGAAGGCATGGGTGGCCCTTCGGACGCGGGCGATGAGGGTGGTGCGCCACCACCCCGCCGCATGGCACCGCCCCCGCGCGCTGCTGCTCCGGCCCCTGCGCCTCGCCAGGCGCCGGCGCCGCGCCCGGCCAGCGGCTTTGACGACATGGACGACGACATTCCCTTTTAAGACTCGGTCACCAGAGTTTGGCTTACAACAGCGGCTCTGCCGCTTGGTGATGCTCATAAAAAAAGCGACCCTCGGGTCGCTTTTTTCGTGGAGGCCTGCGGCTTAAAAGGTGCGGCCTTTGGTGACGGTTTCCTTCAGGATTTTCCAGGCGCCGTTCGCGTATTCCATCGAGAGTGTTTTCTCAACGGTATCGCGGTAGTCTTCGGAGCCGTATTCTTGGGTGAAAGACACTTCGGTCGTCTTGCCATCGCAGCGAGCGGGGGTGATGTTTTTCAGCACGGTGGAGATTCCACCTTGCTTGCCCACCCGCTTTTTACGCAAGTTTTCCCACTGCGAACGGCTCAGGCCTTGTGCAGGTACAAAGCTGTCGGAATACGCGCTGAAATAGCCATTGATGTCTTTGCTATTCCACGATGCGATCCACTTTTCAACGGAAGGCGCTACCGCATCACACAAAGCCTTGTTGGGTGCAGCAGGTGTCACGGGAACTGGCAGGGGCGCCGGTACAGGGGCGGCCGCAGCTACGGGTGTTGCCAAGGTGGGTTTTGGCAACGTGCTCTTGTCTAGAACGATGTCGGGGCCCAAGTCACTGGCGCACAGCATCGCGTCGTCGTTGGCGTCGGTGCCACCGTTTTGCTCGGGGACGTTCACTTCCAAGGGGCGCAGCTTGAGCGCGCTTAGCAAAGTGCCGTTCACACCCAGAACCCGCGCTTTGGCGAGCGACAGGTCGTATTCGGCATTGACGAGCGCACGGCGTGCTTGGAAATACTCGTTTTCGGTGTCCAGTAAATCGAGCAATGAGCGTTGGCCGATATCAAATTGCTGGCGGTAGGCTTCACGCGCCTTGGACGTAGAGAGCTCGTGCTGGCTCAAGAATCCGATTTGGGACTCGAGCTTTGCCACATCATTCAGCGCGATTCGGGCAGTCTGGCGCACGTCCCGGCAGACTTTGTCGCGGAGATCGTAAGTGGCGTTGAGCTTGTCCACGTATTGGCGAATGCGAGCTTGGTCAGAGCCGCCGCGGTACAAGTTGTAGTTCAGCACCAGCTGGACTGCAGAGTCGCGGTAGTCGCCGGTCACTGCGGAGCGGTTTGTCTCAAAACTCTGCGACGCGCGGAACTCCAGGGTCGGGTAGTTTGCAGCCTTGCGCAATTCAGCATCTGCACGGAATGCGCGGATGTTGGACACGGCTCCTAGAAACTCAGGGTTGCCGCGTACAGCGTTACCCACATAGTTCTCGCGCGCTGGCAGCGACGGTGTCAGGTTAGGGATGGGGCTGAGGTCAGCGGCGGGCTGTTCACCAACCAAACGCTGGTAGCGCGAAGAAACATCATGCAGGTTGGATGCTTCGGTCAGCCAGTTGGACTCGGCCAGGGCCAAGCGTCCCGAAGCTTGTTCCAAGTCCACCCGACGACCGACACCCGCCTTGACGCGCGTTTCCAGGCGGGTGTACACATCAAA
>JAIXVK010000296.1 GCA_027483085.1 Comamonadaceae bacterium
TGGTGGGCGTGGGGCGTCATGGTTGCCATCATGGTGGCCTACACGCTTTACCTCGCACTCCTGGCACGCACCGTGGCTTGGCGCACCCACGGCCAGTTGCGGCAGGACTGGCTGGACGCCATGTCCGCCCAGCCCGGCTCTGAAATACTGGCGGTGCAAACCCTGCGTAACTCCGTCATGACCGCCACCATGACAGCCTCTACCGCGGCACTCGGGCTCATGGGCGCCCTGGGGCTGGCCGCACCGGCATTGCGCACCTTGTCGGAAAGCGGCGGCAGCCCTGTGTTGACGCCCGCATTGGCGGGGGAAATCACGGTCATATTGTTGTTGGTGCTGACCTTGGTGAGCACCACCTTGTCCATCCGCTACTACCACCACACCGGTTTTGTATGCGCCATGCCCGTAGGCTCGCCAATGCGCGCCCGCTGGATGGAAACGGGGCGGAAGCACCTGCGCGATGCGGGTGTGCTTTACAGCGTAGGCCTGCGAAGCATGGTGTGGGTCACTCCGTTTCTGGCGGGAATGGTGTGGCACATCGCTGGTGTGTTTGTGGCGCTATTGGTGTTATTTGCGTTGTATCTGGCCGACCGCGGCTGACCCAGTGGCGTGCACCGTAGGCCGCGCCAGGTGGCCGTGCTGCCAAGGGTTACCAATAGGTTTTGTGAAAGCAGCCCATGTCATACTGAAATCCCCTGAACTGGCGTTTGTCCATTCCCCGAAAGGAGTCTCAAGGTGCTGCATATCCATCGGAACCTTCCCGGTTATCTCCTTGGCCTGCTGGTAGCGTGGTTCTCATCGGTCACGGGAGTACGCGCAGAAACCTACAGCTTTGCAGTGGTTCCCCAGTTCCCAGTGGTGGAAGTCTTCCGCTCCTGGCGTCCGCTTCTCGATGCGCTGGAAGCTGAAACAGGGCATAAATTCGAGCTAAAAACCTCCGAAAACATTCCCAAGTTTGAGGCGTCATTTCTCGCCGCTGAACCCGACTTTGTCTACATGAATCCTTATCACGCGGTCATGGCTCACCGCGCGGGTGGATACATTCCGCTGGTACGAAGTAGCGAAGCCTTGTCGGGCATTCTTGTGGTCCGTAAAGACAACAGCATCCGTGAGTTGTCCGAACTCAGGGGCAGCGCCATCGCCTATCCTGCACCGAACGCTTTTGGGGCATCGTTGTATATGCGCGCCCTTCTGGGCGAGCGTTTCAAGATTCCTACGGAGCCGGTCTACGTTCAAACCCATGTGAATGCTTACCGTGCCGTGATCCGGGGTGACAACCCCGCTGCAGGCGGCATACGCTCCACTCTCGATCGCGAACCCGCCGAAGTCCGGGACAAGCTCCGAGTTCTGTACGAAACCCCGGCAACGGCCTCACATCCAGTCGCCGTGCATCCACGTGTGAATGCTTCTGTTCGAACCGTGGTGCGCAATGCACTCCTGAAAATGGCAAAAACCGAGGCAGGAAGCAAGTTGCTCGACGGTGTCTCGCTGGAGGCCCTCGTAGCGGCGGACTACGTCAAGGACTATGCGCCGCTCGAAGCACTCCGTCTGGACCGCTTCGTGGTGCAGCCCAAGTAAAACCTCGTTTGTGATCGCATGCAGCAGCTAGGTTTCCAAGTGTTTGCGCAGGAAAAAATGCCGCGGTCTTTGCTGGCGCAAGTGTCATGGTTGACGGTGGTGGTGACTTTGATTTCGCTCCTCTCCTATGGCCTGTGGTACGAGTCGCGGATTGCACAAGTCAATCTCAGCGCTGCCCAGGCCCAAGCCCAAACACTGGCCACTACCCTTGCCACAGCGGCTGAAACAGCGGTGATCACGCGCGACAGCGGAGCGCTTGAGGCACTGTTGATCAATATGCGTAATTCGCCTTACTTGATACAGCTGGCCGTTTTTGATCCCCAGGGAAAGCCGCGCGCTGTGGTTGACGTAACGCCTGAGCGTGAGCCAAAGTTGAACTTCGACTTGGGCCCGCAAGCGCCCCCCGCCGAATCGGTCATCAAAGTTCAATTGGTGGGTGATGATGACAGAGGTCAGATCCAGGTTTGGGCGCCGATTCAGGTGGGTACGTTGGCGGGTTGGACACGCGTCACTGTGGATAGGCAGGGCGAGGCGCAGGCCCGCGCACTGGTGCGGCAGCAGACAGTCGTCTCTGCATTGCTGACGTCTGCTTTTACGTCTGTGGCCTTGTTTGTATTTTTGCGCACACGTCTTCGGCCGGTTGCGCAATGTGCGGCCTTCGCAAGTGGCATGGCTCAGAATTTCGGTGCTTCTTTGGTAGTACCGGCCCGAAGCCGCGAGGTGGCCCAGTTGCAGCGGGCACTCAATGGCGCCTCCCAACAACTGCAGCGGCAATATCACGACATCCTCGAACGCAACGAGCGCCTAGACGCCATTTTTGCTTTGAGCAGTGACGGGTTGGTCGTGTTTACTGAGCGTGGCGAGTTGGCTTACGCCAACCCGGCATTTGGCTCTATGAGCAACATGGCCATAGAGCCCGGTCAAACATGCGCCGCCTTTGATGCTGCCTTATTGTCACAGTGTGAAACGCCCGCAGACTACCAAAGTGCCACCGCTCACAACACACAACGCGTGCTCAACATCATGCTGGTCCGACCGGTACGTCGATTATTGCGGCGTGAGCATCGTGTGAATGAACGCGGACAGATGGTGCTCTACTTCCGGGACATCACCGCAGAGTCAGAGGTCGCGCGCATG
This sequence comes from Comamonadaceae bacterium, assembly GCA_027483085.1. Taxonomy (GTDB): domain Bacteria; phylum Pseudomonadota; class Gammaproteobacteria; order Burkholderiales; family Burkholderiaceae_C; genus Allorhodoferax. Next base: position 2,713 of record JAIXVK010000296.1, read on the forward strand.
AAGAGCGAATTCTTGACGACGGCTGCTCACGAACTGCGCACCCCCATGGTGAGCATCTTCGGGTTTGTAGAGCTTCTGTTGAGGCGCAAATACCCGGAGGAAGCCCAACGCAGCATGCTCGATGTGATTTACAGGCAATCCAAGCGCCTCATTAGCATGGTGACTGAACTGCTTGATTTGGCCCGCATCGAGGCCCGAGCCGGGTTGGACTTTGAGCTGAGTGTTCAAGCCCTTGCGCCGCTCATCGAACAAACGTGTGCGGCAGTGGCCGTGCCGCAGGGCGGCCATACGCTCGTAGTGGAACTGCCGGATGCCAGTCTGTGTGCCGACTATGACCCCGCCAAAATGCGCCAAGCCTTGGAAAACGTTTTATCCAACGCTATCAAATACTCCCCGGCTGGTGGCGAAGTGCGGGTATCGGTAGTGCAAGGTTCTGCTGGGCAAGTGCCACCCCTGGTAGGCATCGTAGTACAAGACCAAGGCATAGGCATGACGCCAGAGCAGTGTGAACACGCGTTTGAGCGCTTTTACCGTGCAGATGCTTCAGGCAATATCCCGGGGACCGGGCTAGGCCTTTCTCTCGTGAAAGAAATTGTGGAGATCCATGGCGGGCGGGTCGAGCTGCAAAGCAGTCCTGGCACAGGAACCAAGGTCACCCTCTGGCTCAAATCAGCTACTGCAAACGTAACTGCAATCGCTCCGGTGAATCAACAGGGCCACCTTTCCTGAGCCGGACTGTCTATGCCCCTATTGGTCGGCTTCGAGACGGGTGATTTGCCGCCTCATGGGTGCGCGTGTTGGTGGTGCGCGTCCGGGTAATGGGGGTGGCTGTGATGCAGCGGCGCGTGGTAGTGCGCATGGGTGTGCACCTCGCCGGGGGCGAGCACCAATCCCGGTTGGTCGGGGTGATCGTGCTGGTGGTGCAGGTCGTGGCTGTGCGGATGGCTGTGGTCCATGGCTTCATGCACATGGGGGTGGGCATGGTGTTCGGTCAGGTGCAGCCACAGCCCGAGGCCCATGAGCGCAGCCGCTACTGCGAGCTGCCAGGTCAGCGGCTCGCCATAGGCCAAGCCCAGCGCCGCGCCAA
>JAIXVK010000225.1 GCA_027483085.1 Comamonadaceae bacterium
ACTTTGCCCACAGCCGCCTGTACGCCGGGGACTACGACCGCCGCTACCGCCCGCTGGGCACCGCGCCCCGCTTCCCGGCAGGCACAGAATGAATGCCGGCATAAGAGTTGACCTGTGCCTGGTCGGCATTGGCACGGGCAACCCCGACCACGTCACCCGCCAGGGCGTGAAAGCGCTGAACGCGGCGGACCTCATCCTCGTGCCGCACAAAGGCGAAAGCAAGGCCGACCTGGCCGAGCTGCGGCTAGAGCTGTGCCAAGAGCTGGTCACCAACCCTGCCACGCAGGTGGTGCAGTTCGACATGCCGGTGCGCGACGCGCAAGACCCGGACTACCCCGGCGCCGTTAACCGCTGGCACGACGCCATTGCCGAGGTGTGGCAGGCAAAGGTCCGCGCCCATTTGCCCGAGGGGGGCCGCGTGGCCCTGCTGGTGTGGGGCGACCCGTCTTTGTATGACAGCACCCTGCGCATTGCGGACCGGCTGGCGCTGCAGCTGCCGCTGACGGTGTCGGTGGTGCCCGGGATCACCGCGCTGCAAGCGCTGACTGCCGCCCACGCCATTGCGCTCAACGACATCAACGCCCCGGTCACCATCACCACCGGCCGCCAACTGCGCGACCACGGCTGGCCCGAGAGCGCCGACACCATCGCCGTGATGCTGGACGGCCACTGCGCCTTCCAACACTTGCCGCCCGAAGGCATCACCATCTGGTGGGGCGCCTACCTCGGCATGCCCCAACAAATCTGCATCGCCGGGCCACTGGCCGAAATGAGCGAGCGGATTCAGGCAGAACGCCAAGCCGCGCGCGCGGCGCATGGGTGGGTGATGGATATTTATTTGATGAGGCGGGTGATCGCCTAAAAAACGATCTCAAGGCTGCCGCATAGACGGCTCCGCAAAAATCAAGCGCCAGTTGAATGGAACACGACGTCCTAGGTACTGACCTCAAGCAGGTCGAAATAAAATCAACAGTTACTAACCTAGCAACTCAAGGCTTCCTGCCGAAATTTTCCAGACACTCTAGTCATAATTAGTTAGCTAACGAATATCTAAACGTCACGCTCAAGTACCATGCGATTCGTTCCAAGCACGCTGGCCACGCCACTATTAAATCAACGCCTGGCACTGGTCATATAGACGTTGAGCACGTGTTGCTGGAGAGTCTGAAGTATGAAACGATGGTGAAAACGAAAACAATTCCGCCATATCGAGGGTGTCGGATAGGACGATTCCATGTCTCTTTGCTTCATCTGCAGCGCCCGATTGATATCCCATGTGCGCAACCACCCATCCGATAATCGGACCTCGAGCCTCCTCAAACCAAGCCGGCAAGTGTTTTTTCACTCGATCACTTCGGTGCCGCACGTTATTCATTGTTTGAAGGAATTGCTCAATACGATCTACCGCGACTGGATCTTGATATTTTTTACACTGTCCGATGATCCGTATCTCAGAGCCCGTTGCAGAGAAGATATGACTAGTACTTTTCATTGGTAAGGTCGCGATGAAGTCCATACCGCCTTCATTCCCTGGCGGCGTCAGAACTTTAAAGCGAGCGCCTAAAACATTGCATGCAACACATGCTAAAGCCTCATACTGGCGATCGGTAAGAGAATCAATTTTTCGAAGGAAAGAAGGTCTAGCCCCCGCCAGCTGGCCAATAAATTGCTCTTTCGCATCAAAGGAAGCTTGAAATGAAAGTGCTGTCTGTGAAAGTGCGTAGGTCCCTCCACCAACAACAGTAAAGTACGGCAGAATCCCGCGCCGTCGCTGCTGATCTATATCTTCATTGAACCAATTCCAATATTTTTTTAAATGTGTATTTACGAAAGCTTGGGCATCTATTGTGTTTTTGCCGAGAGTCTTTTCGGCCAAATCGCTTAAAGTAGCTCGGAAATCAATATTAGAAGATGGCGGATCCAGTCGCTGAAAGCCCCTAAGGATACTTTGCTTGTCACTCACGGCTTGATGGCTGCTATCGCTGATTCAAGATTGGAAATCGCGCTCAAAATTTTTCCGCGAATCTCATCGTCTTTCATAGCTCGATAGGGAACATCACTAATCACCTTTACGCAATGTTCGACCGCAGAAAACAAATCGTTGACAGGGTCAGCTAATAACTTAGCCTCCTCTTCAAACCTTTTTGCCAAGGCTCTGGAATAACAGTTTTCAAGATCCAACCCCCCTCTGAACTGTTCAAATATCTCTTTTTCATTAATCAATAAGTTAGAAATTTGGCGTAAGTCATCACGACGGGCGATCCTCCGCTTTTCAAAATCCCCCCTTTTGAATGACTCTTTTTCTCCATCCTCACTACCTCGTGGATACAACCAAGAAATGAATTCATCAAGGTTTAGCTTATTGGCGAATTCATACTTAGTTTCATCCCAGCCCAGCCACTCTCGAATTGGTGTTGAACTTCTACCAAAAAGCTCCTGAAAATATGGGTAGGACCGCTCGTCTACTTCGTTTATATAGTCAGACGATAAACGTGCTTGATTGAATGCATAGTAGCCACGTACCCATTGACCCGCTCCATGAGGCGAGAGTCCAAACCTCTTTCCTACCTCTGTAAGAGAAAGGCCCTCTTTCTCCATTTGTTCAACCAAAAGCTTCGCTTTATTGAACGCAGACCACTCAGCTACTCCGGAAATGTGCCGAAGCCCTTGAAAAATCCATGCTGCATCAACATCGGATCCTGTATAGCTAAGGCAAGGCAGCTCTTTTAAAGATTCAAGGACAGCATCGGCGACATCTGAACCGTCGAGAGCAACCTTTCCAATCATCTTCGCAGCGCATATGCGCCGATTTCCTTCTAGGACGAGGTACTTATCTTCTGCGAACTTCCTCACAATCACCCGATCAATGGGAAGGAATCCATTAACCTCCATGCTCATTCGGAGTTTCTCAACACCGAAATCAGTTACCAGGCGCCGCTGGGCCTTCTCCTGAACATCTGGCTTATCCCAGTCAATCTCTGGCACGTACTCCCAATCAGCCTCAGTGAAGCGTGGGTTGTTCGGGTCCAGAAAAATTTTGGAGAGAGACAGTTCAATGGGAGTCAAATCTTGGTGAAGCGGCGTCATTGGCATTTTTTTCCCCTATTCGAAATAAGCGCTGAAACAGTACACAGCGCGAAGATGAAATCGTACCCGAGCTTCCAGATGCACAAGTCCCTCCTTTTAACCAGCGCTGAAAGTCCGCAGGCTTATCGTGAATTTGAGGTTCAAGTGGAAAACTTTGATTTTTAGCAGGATCACCCCAACCCTGAACGAGCGATTTTTATGCATAGTTCCTGATCAATAGGGGGTGTAAAACTAGTAATTTGCACTCCACTTCCAATATTGTTTCGAAACGCTGGTCGCCCAGCAAGGCGATGGGACACACTGTGAATTAGGACTGTGCATGTCAACAAATGAACCCACGAACGCATGCAACTTGCTGTAGGGTCGAGCTATCTTTTGATTGATAACCGATTCAATTGCCCATGGAATATGCGCAAGAAGCTCCTAAATTCATAGCATTTCTATAGATTCGCGCTAGTCCGCAGCAACGCAGTCCGCAACTCCCGAGTAGCCTCCTTCGACACCTCCACCATCTGCACCGGCAGGTCAAACGGTGAGCCGGGCTTGATATGGATGGGCAGCAGTTTTTTAGTGGGGGGGGGGTTTTCGGGTACTTTCCGCCCGGCACAAACATGCGGACCGAGAAACCATATTCGTCGAGCACGCCTTTGGCGTACGGCTCAGTCAATTGCTGAAAAGATACGAAGGAGGAGCGTTTCACGTCTTTAGCGCCCGGCTCGCGTACTGTACGGACGATCTCGAACCTGCCGAGCGAATCGCGCTGGGTGTTGGCATCCTATGGATAAAATAGGCCCCTAGCGCTCATGGAATATGCGCTAGCAGCTCCTAATTTCATAGCGCCTAGTCGCCCTGCCGGTATTCTGCGCCCCAGCGCGCAGCCCAGTCAGCACAGCGCCCGACCCTGACCTTGGCGTCGTCAAAGTCCACCAGCACCAGTTGATCTGCACCCTGCGGCGCGCGCGGTTGCTCCAGGGTGCGGCCGTCGGTCAGAAGCCATAGAACGGTAGAAGCGGTGCTGGCACTGGTGCCGCGTACCCGGCGGTGTTGGGCCATCAGATTGTCGGCGGCAGCCATGGCTTGCGCCAAGGGTGTGCCGCCGCCACCACCGCGCTGTTGCACGCGCACTGCGGCGGCGCGGCGTGCGGGGCCGACGGGTACCAGGACTTCCACGCCCTGCCCCCCAAAGCACAGCAGCGCCACATGGTCGCCCACGCGGGCGGCCTGCTCCAGCACTTGGGCTGCGTAGCCTTTGGCCCGCGCCAGGCGGCCGCCCTGGCGCATGGAGCCGGAGGTGTCCAGCAGCAGCAAGTGCAAGGTGGATGGCTTGCCCTTGGGCTCGCGCCAGCGGAGGTGCTGCGCGGCCAGGGCATTGCGGCCTTTGGCTTGCAGGGTGGGCAGCCAAGCAATGGCGCCGCGTTGTGTTGCCGGGCCGGATGGCGCGTGCACAGCCACCGCAGGTGCGTGAGCACCAGCTGGTAGGGCTGCTGTGCGCCACCGCCCGCCACGCGCCGCACTCTGGGGCGCGGGGCCGGGGTGGCTCAGGCTTTTTTTGGCGGGAGCACTCCTGCAGCCGCCGGCCGCACGGTGCCCACGGGCACGGGCGACATGGCGCCCCAATCGCCATCGGCACTGCCGGCACCGGCCGGATCCGGCTGGGGGGCGCTGGCGTCTTGGCCTTGGGTGGGGGGTTGTGGCTTTTGAGCAGCTTGGGGCGAAGCTTGTGGTGAAGGGGGCTGCGCTCCAACCTGCCGGCGGTGGTGCAAGGCCAGCTCGGCCACGGCATCCACATCGGCCAGGGTTACCGCATCGCGCCCGTCCAGCGCGGCGGATGCGCGGGCGGCGCGCAGCATCACCAAATCGGCACGCACACCGTCCACTCCGGCAGCCAGCGCCAGCGCACCGGC
>JAIXVK010000650.1 GCA_027483085.1 Comamonadaceae bacterium
ATGCCACGGCATCTAGCCACACGTTGCCGCAAGCCAACCACGAAGCCCACCTCCGCTCGTTCCTGATCAACCTCAGCCAGCAGTTGCCTGCAGGACTGCCCAATGAGCATATCCGCCAGACCATTCTGGAGCGGTGTACCCCCACTTCCCCAGCCCCCATCACCCCTCTTCAAAAGTAAGCCATGAAAAAAACAACATCCATCAACCGCAACCTCACGGTGGGGCTGATTGCCATCATCGTATTTTTTATATTGCAAGCCACCGGCGTGCTGACCATGGGCCGCTACACCGAGCGGGAAGTGGTGGAAGTAGCGCGCAGGAACACCGTAGCCCAGGTGGACTTGGCCGATTTGTCAACCATGGCGCAGCAGATTCGCCGTTACGAAAAAGAGTACTTCATCTACGTGAACAACCCCGAGAAGCGCACCCAGTACCAAAAGGAATGGACCGGCACGATGGAGAAGATCACCGCGCTGCTCGGTCGCATGCGCGCCAACAGCAGCAGCGCCTTGAGCGCTGATGACTTGGGCCGCGTGGGCCAGTGGGCCGCAGCGAGTGAGTTTTATGCGGCAGAAATGACCAAGGTGTTTTCTGAGGTGAACGCCCGCGCCAACAAGATGCAGGAAGAAGCGGCCGCAGCCCAGGCCGCCGAACAGCAAGCCGCCAGCACCAAGGGCGCCAAGGCCAAAGAGGCAACACCTGTATTGGAAGGCACGCGCATGCTGCTGCCCGATGAAGCCAATGACCTGATCAAAGCGGGTAAAGACCGTTTTTCTGCCGACCTGATCAAAGGCGTGGCCACCACCTTTGCCCAAAAGAGTGAAGCCACGCTGGCACTGACCACGGTGACCAACGAGGGGTTCAACAAAATGATCTACGGCGTCATGGCAAGCGTGCTGATTGGCATCGGCATTGGTGTGTACTTGTTGGTCAGCCTGCCCAAGAGTGTGACTGAGCCCATCCGCAACCTGACGACCCTGGTCGACGCCCTGAGCCGCGGCGAGTCCACCAAGCCGGTGGCCAGTATCAAGGTGCTGGAGTTCAAGAACCTGTCTGCAGCGGTGGAGCGCATGCGGATCGCGCAAGAACTGATGCTGCAGCGCCTGCAAAAGCCCCGCTGAACGACGGGCCCGGTAAAATCGGGCCCTTCTTTCATTCACAGCCTCTGGATACACACCATGAACCGCTGCCTTCGCGCCCTGAGCGCACTCACTTTGCTGGCCGCCTTGCCCCTAGGGGGCATGGCGCAAACCAACCCCACCGCACAGGTCATTACCGACCGCAATGGCAACTCTGTGACGGTGCGGACGTTCCCATCCACCGCTTTGCGCGGAACTCTGCAGGTGGTGCAACCACCCGAAGTCTTGTTTAACAACGTGGTTGCCCGCCTCTCCCCCGGCGCCCGGATCCGCGGAGCCAACGGCATGCTGCTGATGTCTGCCAGCGCCGTCGGACAGACCCTGCAAGTGATGACCGTCTTGGACAGCCAATCCATGCTGCACGACGTGTGGGTATTGAACGAGACTGAAGTCGCGCTCTACCCCACCAAGCCGTCGTACTCCCGATAAGCCGCCCAAGGGCTTATCCGCCTTTTCGGCCTGTAGCGCAAGCACTGCTTGCGCTATCCGCTCCTTTATTCATAGCATTTTCACGGGATACGTCATGTCCAAAAAAGTCTTTATCAAAACCTTCGGCTGCCAGATGAACGAGTACGACTCGGACAAGATGGCTGACGTACTCGGCGCCGCCCAGGGCTACGAGCCCACTGATGATGTGGAGCAGGCTGACCTGATTTTGTTCAACACCTGCTCTGTGCGCGAAAAGGCGCAAGAGAAGGTGTTCAGCGACCTGGGCCGCATCAAGCACCTCAAAGCCAAGGGCGTACAGATTGGCGTGGGGGGTTGCGTGGCCAGCCAGGAAGGCGCCGAGATCATCAAACGGGCACCTTATGTGGACGTAGTGTTCGGCCCGCAAACCTTGCACCGCTTGCCGGAGCTGCTCAACGCCCGCAAGGCGCTGGACAAGCCGCAAGTCGACATCAGCTTCCCCGAAATTGAAAAGTTCGACCACCTGCCCCCCGCCAAGGTGGATGGCGCCAGCGCCTTTGTGAGCATCATGGAAGGCTGCAACAAATACTGCAGTTACTGCGTGGTGCCCTACACCCGTGGCACGGAAATCAACCGCCCGTTTGAAGACGTGCTGGTAGAGATTGCCGGCCTGGCCGACCAGGGCGTGAAAGAAGTCAACCTGCTGGGCCAGAACGTGAACGCCTGGCGCAACGCCATGGGCGACTCGGGCGAGGTGGCCGACTTTGCCACCCTGCTGGAATACGTGAGCGACATCCCCGGCATTGAGCGCATCCGCTACACCACTAGCCACCCCAACGAGTTCACACCCAGCCTGATTGCCGCCTACGAAAAGCTCCCCAAACTGGTGAGCCACCTGCACCTGCCGGTACAGCACGGCAGCGACAAGATTTTGATGGCCATGAAGCGCGGCTACACCGCCATGGAGTACAAAAGCACCATCCGCAAGCTGCGCGCCATCCGCCCGGACATGAGCATCAGCTCCGACTTTATTGTCGGCTTCCCCGGCGAGACGGACGAAGATCACGCCAAGATGATGAAGCTGATCCACGACATCGGCTTTGACAACAGCTTCAGTTTCATCTTCAGCCCCCGCCCCGGCACCCCGGCAGCCAACCTGCACGATGACACCCCACACGAAGTGAAGCTGGCCCGCCTGCAAGAGCTGCAAGCCGCTATCAACGCCAACATTGCCACCATCAGCAACCAGCGCTTGGGCACGGTGCAGCGCATCTTGGTAGAAGGCGGCAGCAAGCGCGACAACGGCGAATTGATGGGTCGCACCGAGTGCAACCGCGTGGTGAACTTTGCCGGTAACCCGCGCCTGGTGGGCCAGCTGGTGGATGTGAAGATTACGGAGACGCGCAGCTACACCTTGCGGGGTGAGGTGATGACTGCATAGCACGTCGCCTGAGATTGATTCGCCTTGGATGAAGGGCTCCCTCGGGAGCCCTTTCTGCTTTTTGCTTGCCTTAAGTCAAGAAACTCCCGCGGGTAAACCCGCAAGGCGGACG
>JAIXVK010000221.1 GCA_027483085.1 Comamonadaceae bacterium
GCTGGCAATGGTGCAGGCCGCGTATGAAGCGCCGTCTTTGTACGACGAAGCCCTCAAGCTCATGGCCCGCCGTGGCATTAAAGTGCCTGCTAGCCACCTGCAGCGCGACTGGACCCAGCCCTACGCTGCCAGCCCCGAGGTGGAAGCCGCCTGGCTGCAGGTCTACCGCGACCCCAAGGCGCACTGGGACCTGTACCAACTGGCCGAGGAGCTGACCGACCTGGAAGACGCCTTCCGCCTCTGGCGCTTCCGCCACGTCACCACCGTGGAGCGCGTCATCGGCTTCAAGCGCGGCACCGGCGGCACCGGCGGCGTGAGCTACTTGCGCAAGATGCTGGACGTGGTGCTGTTCCCCGAGATCTGGACGCTGCGCACGGCGCTGTAGGCCCGTTACAAGCCAAATAGGCTGCTAGCACAGGTGGAATATGCGCGAGCAGCTATCAAATAGATAGCGATCTAGGGAGGATCAAGCGGGCTGGCGCCGTGCCGGCTCGCGCTGGTGCAAGAACTTGGTGAGCAGGTCACGCGGCGGCGCCATGCCAATGCCCTTTAGCACTTGCCCCACATTGCCACGGTGGTACGAGCCATGGGCCAGCACGTGGAAGAGCATCTCCTCGCGCGTCATGCGCCCGGCGTCCCCATCGGTGAACTGAAAACTCAGGCTCTCGGCCAGCGCAGATTCATTCAGCCCCGCCACATAGGTTTCAAACCAGTGATCCGTCTCGGCAGCGGCGAAATGCAAGACACCCAAGGCGGGCGTATCAATGGTGTTGGACTGCGTGTAGCCATGCGCCTCGCCCAACAGGTGGGCGCGGAAGATCAGGTCCACCACGTAAATGTGATTCAGCGTGCGCGTGGCCGTGTGCAGCGGCTCGGCGTGCTGCACCGGGTCCACCAGGTGCATGGCATCAAACAACTCGGAATTGGCCCACGTCTTCTGGGCGAACAGGGTTTTGAGAATGGCGAGGGACATGGCGGGCTCCGGGGTGGATGACTATGAAATAGCCGGTTGATTATCGGACGGGCACTTTGGAGTCGCCAGCGCGCAGACTGTGTTTGAGCGTAGAGATGCCGCACGGGCAATTAGGAATTGAACGCTAGCCGTGGAGGATCGGGCGATGGCGAGGCTTGGGGCCCGTTTAGCTTCGATGTATGCGTGAAGCCTTTGGGCAAATAACCAGTTCACAATCTGCACGATGTTTTTCAAACATCTCAACCGCCTTAAAGGCTCAAAGCCTCCGAGCAATCCCATCACGCTTGAAAAGCAGCAGACGACTCGCCGTATTTGCTTTGCCTTGCCCAACGAGAAATGGGAGCTCGTGCTTGAATTTGAAGACGGACACCGGCTCTTCAAATCGTCCATTGCCCGAGAAGAATTCGACTGGCAGGAGCTGGCGTACCCCCACAAACTCAAGAACTTGGTCTACACCGAACAGCAGGTTGAATGGCTTGGGAATCGGATTTTGGGGGCTGAATACCTGTACGAAAAGTCTGTTCCTGTAGCACTCGAGTCTCTGCAGTTTGAAAACCTTCGTTTGGGCTATCAGAACCAAGCTCCTACGGACAAGCACCCTAACCACCACGTCTATTGCGTCTACCTATATCCATTCCACGAAAAGCCTTTCGCCATCGGGGAATCCATTGGAGGTGGACACGCGGAAATGGGTTACTCCATGAACTGCACCTTGGCAGAGCTGCTTGCGTCGCCGGATTGGAAAAAGCACTTTGAGTTGTCGGGAGGCGCTTGGGCAGTTCCACTGGTGAGCAGCGCCAATGAGCCAAAAGCACTCTTGAAGCAATTGGTGGAGATGGTGAGTCAAAGGGAAGGCGGCACCCAGTAACTCGCCACGAACAATTAGGCGGTGCAAGAAAACGGCCCATGGGCATGTTCATCAAAGTGGACTAGGGCAACGCCACCAGCGTGCCGAATGTGTTTGCGTGTGGGGATGCAGCCCGGGCGGCGGGGAATGTGACGCTAGCGGCGGCCGATGGGGCGATTGCGGGCTTTGGGGCGCTTCGAAGTTCCATGGGGTAAGGGATTGGGCCCCTACGACAAACGGTCACTGACCATGAAACATTGATGCCTACAAAGAAGCAAGTGACCACCGCCCCACACTTGAACAGACATTTTCTGCGCTACTTTGCGCCTAACTAGGGTTGCGACTTCGAGGCGTTGAACTGCGGGTCGAACTGGAGATTGGCAAAGAAATCAGCCGGCAGTTCCCGAAAAATATGCGCAGGCAACTACTATTTTTATAGTGACATGCGTGCGCACCTTGTGAATTAGGCCAACGGCGGGTAGTCCGTGTAGCCATTCTCGGAACCACTGTAGTAGGTGGCCGTATCCGCAGCAGCCAGCGGAGCGTTCTGGCGGAAGCGTTCCGGCAGGTCCGGGTTGGCGATAAACAGCGTGCCAAATGTGATGGCGTCAGCCAAGCCGCTTTGTAGTGCACCTTCTGCAGACTTCTGGTCATATCCCACATTGAGTACGAGAAGCCCAGAGAAACGCTTGCGAGCTTCGGGCGCCAGTAACTTCAGGCCTTCTGGCAGGGCCGCGGGTTCCATGAAATGCAGAATCCCGACCTTCTTCTTTTCCAGCGCGTCGACTGCGAACATATAGGTTTCTTCAAGATTCGAATCGCCCATATCGTTGTACGGAATGCGCGGCGACAGCCTGACCGAAACGCGCTCCGGGCCAAATACTTTGATGGCAGCGTCGGTGGACTCAAGGAGGAAGCGCGCCCGCTTCTCAACGGTGCCACCATACTCGTCGGTACGCTTGTTCGGACCGTCTTCCAGAAACTGGGCCGGTAAGTACCCATTGGCGCCGTGGACCTCCACACCGTCAAAGCCTGCGTCCTTGGCAGCCTGTGCTGCTTTTTCGTAGTCTGCAATAGTGGCCTTGATTTCATCGATGGTCAGTTCGCGTGGCGTCACAGACGGTTTGACGCCTTCTGGCGTAAAAGCTTGGCTATTGAATGGCACTGCCGATGGCGCAACCGGGAGTTGTCCACCATGGAAATCGGGGTGAGAGGCCCTACCGGTATGCCATAGTTGGGCGATTATGAGCCCGCCGGCTTCATGGACGGCCCGGGTCACTTTCTTCCAGCCTGCAATCTGCTCTGGGGTATAGATGCCGGGGGTATTTGTCCATCCGACCGCTTGGGCGCTGATCTGGGTGCCTTCCGTAAAAATAAGTCCTGCGGATGCTCGCTGGGCGTAATAGGTTGCAGTCAAGTCATTGGCTACTTGGTCCTTAGATCGGCCTCTTGTCATCGGCGCCATGAAAACCCGATTTTTAAAAGTGAGCTCTTTGTTTCCCACGGCGGTAAATAGCTTTGAATGTTCCATATGTTGCTCAGGTGTTCCATTTGATTAAGTGTCCGCCGCAATGCGTGACGAGCGACGGTGACGATTCGCACCACCTATCTCAAAGTGATGCGAAGGTCATGGTATCCACAGGAAACCTGGCGTCAATTAGGCACTTTAAGTCGCCTTAGTAGGGTTGAAGATACCTACAGTCAAAGGACAGCGTTGCATTCAGGCCATGCGATGGAGCTGCCGTCCATCCGGGCTTGCCGTGTCGTCGAAGGTACGCCGGGCGGCATCAACCTCTGGTAACCTCACAAGCGTCCACTTGTGCAGCGCCTGAAGCGGCTCGCGCAAGGTGCTACCCAATGGGGTGACACGATACTGAACGGCAACTGGCGAAAGCGAAATTACTTCTCGCGACACCAGGCCGTTGCGCTCCAACCGACGCAGACATTGGGTGAGCGCCTTTTGGGTGACGCCCTGCAGCCGACGACGAATGCCATTGAAGCGCTGTGGGCCATCATCCAACACGGCCAACACCATCATGGACCATTTGTCAGCGATCTGATCGAACAAGGCCCGGCTAGGGCATTCGGATGAAAAGCAAAGCGGTTCCAGTTCAAGCATGGAGGTTTCTTTCTGTCTACAGACCCAGGCGATTTTGGTACAAAACCGAGACTAGGTTTACAGGATAAACCATGCGGCGCCAAGCAACGCAAAACCCAATTCCGCCCAGCAATCGTCCTTTCAACAAGGGGGCTAAGCATCTGGTGCGTTAAGTGCGCAGTGGCTGGGATCATTTCGCTCCCCACCAAAGCACTCCCAAGATTTGCCCCCAGACTTCTCACATCACCACAAGAGAAGTCCCCATGCCCATCACCTGCTTCATCCGCTACGAAATCGACCCGTTCCAGAAAGACCAGTTCACGGCCTACGCCAACAACTGGGCTCGCATCATTCCCCGCCTGGGTGGGCATTTGCTGGGCTACTTTGTGCCGCACGAGGGCAGCAACTACGAAGCTTGGGGGCTGATATCCTTCCCCAGCCTCGCGGCGTATGAGGCCTACCGCCAGCGTCTGCGTGAGGACGAAGAGGCACAAGCCAACTTTGCATTTGCGCAGCGCGAGCGTTTCATCCTCAAGGAAGAACGCACCTTCCCTCAACCGGTGCCGGCCAGCTACCTGCAGGCGCCCACGGGCTATATTGAAGCCGCATGACTTTTCCCTCCCTCGCCCCGTTTGAACCCCGGCTAGCCAGCGTGGCCGCAGTGATTGCCGACGCCACACGGGCGCGCATGCTGAGCTACCTGCTGGCGGGCGACTACGCCAGCGCGGGCGAGCTGGCGCGGGCCGCGTCCGTCACACCGGCCACGGCCATCGGGCACTTGGGCAAGCTGATGGCGGCCGAGCTGCTGGTGTGCGAGCAGCGCGGGCGACACCGCTACTACAAGCTGGCTGACGACGAGGTGGCCCACGCGCTGGAGGCGCTGTCACTAATGGCTGAGCGCCGCACCCACGCCGCCGCATGGGCCAACCCCACGCGCCAGCGGCTGCGCTTTGCCCGCTGCTGCTATGGGCACCTGACGGGGCAACTGGGCGTGGAGATGTTTTCGCAGCTGCTGTCCAAAGAATGGCTCAGCCCCGTAGGCGATGGCTATCTGCTCAACGCGCAGGGTAAGGCCGAGCTGGATGCGATGGGCTTTGCGTTAGACGGCTTGGACAAACCATCCACCTCCACCCGCCTGGCTTACCGCTGCCTAGATTGGTCGGAGCGCCGCGATCACATGGCAGGCAAGTTGCCCAACGCTATGTTGACGCACTGCCTGCAACAAGGCTGGCTGCGCCGTCACGCGGGCGAACGTGCGCTGGAGGTGACACCGCGCGGGCGCAAGCACCTGGTCGCCCTGCTGCCCTCAATCAACGCGCAATGAATGAAATTGGCCTCTAGCGCACACCGAATGTGCGCCAGTAGCTATTCATTTGATAGCATGTAAGTTCTCTCCAAGCCCCCACAAGGACCTCCCATGCAAGCCGTTGTCTACGAAGCCTTCTCCGCACCACCCCGTCTGCAAACCGTGCCGGACCCGACGCCAGAAACGCATGGCGTGGTCGTCAAGGTGCAAGCCACGGGCGTGTGCCGAAGCGACTGGCATGGCTGGGTGGGGCATGACACCGACATCGCGCTGCCCCACGTGCCCGGTCACGAGCTGGCAGGCACGGTGGAAGCCGTGGGCAAAGATGTGACCCGCTGGAAGGTGGGCGACCGCGTCACCGTGCCCTTTGTGGGCGGCTGCGGCAGGTGCCCGGAGTGCCACTCCGGCAACCAACAGGTCTGCGAAAAGCAGTTCCAGCCCGGGTTCACGCACTGGGGCTCGTTCGCGCAATACGTGTCCATCCACAAGGCAGACCTGAACCTCGTGGCCCTGCCAGATCGGA
>JAIXVK010000583.1 GCA_027483085.1 Comamonadaceae bacterium
CGATAACGGTTTGACCTGCGTCGTTGAAGTTCACAGCTTCAACGACTTCAGAGTCAGAACCGGCCATAGCCGCCGTAGCTTCTGCGCAACCCGATATCACTTTCGTAGCATCCATACCCAAAATGGCTGCCATCGCGCCTACACCGACCGGTACAGCCTCTTGCATCGCCTGGGCACGCAAGCGCACCAACGGCGCTGCCTGCGCCAAGGTCAAGGCGCCCGCAGCAACCAATGCCGAGTACTCACCCAGTGAATGGCCCGCTACCACTTGGGGAGCCACGCCAGTTTCAGACATCCAAACCCGGTAAGCCGCCACTGCGGCGACCAGCATCACCGGCTGGGTGTTGGTCGTCAGGGCCAATGCCTCTTTGGGTCCTTCGTGAATCAACTTGGCAACATCTTCGCCCAAGGCGTCAGACGCTTCCTTCAAGGTTTCCAACACGATGGGGTGTGCGCCCCATGCATCGAGCATGCCCACCGATTGGGAGCCTTGACCAGGAAATACAAAAGCAAATGGTTTCATAGAAAATTCTTCGTCAAATTGAGCTCTAGCCGCGATTCTGCTTGCACGACATGCTACAAAGTCAGGAGCACCGCACCCCAGGTGAAGCCACCACCTACGCCTTCCAGCATCAGGTTCTGGCCCGGCTTGACCCGACCGGCACGTACCGCTGAGTCCAATGCCAGCGGAATAGAGGCTGCGGAGGTGTTTCCATGCTGATCCACCGTCACCACCACTTTGTCCATGGGCAGCTTCAGCTTCTTGGCGGTGCTTTGCATGATGCGGATATTGGCTTGGTGAGGAATCAACCAATCGATATCCGCTTCGGTCTTGCCGGCTTTCGCCAGCGTCGCCCGCGCCGCATCTTCCAGCACCCCAACCGCCAACTTGAATACCGCCTGCCCATCCATCTTGAGCAAGGGGTCGCCCAGAATGTGTCCGTTTGATACATGTCCGGGCACACAAAGAATACCGACATGCTTGCCGTCCGCATGCAGGTCACTAGCGAGGATGCCCGGGGTTTCCGATGCTTCCAACACCACGGCACCCGCGCCGTCGCCAAACAGCACACACGTCGTACGGTCGGTGAAATCCAGCAAACGGGAAAACACTTCGGCACCCACGACAAGCGCTTTGCTTGCACCGCCAGTGCGAATCATCGCGTCAGCCACCGTCAGCGCATAAACGAAGCCACTGCAAACGGCCTGCACGTCAAAAGCGGCACATCCGTTGGCACCCAGCTTGTTTTGCAAGATACATGCGGTGGAGGGGAACACCATGTCCGGCGTGGAGGTGGCGACGATGATCAAGTCAATGTCTTGCGCCTGCAAGCCCGCTGCGCTCAAGGCGCTTTTGCAGGCTTCTAGCGCCAAGTCGCTGCTGTAAACACCAGCTTCCACAAAGTGGCGAGCGCGAATACCGGTGCGCTCCACGATCCATTCATCAGAGGTCTCAACCCCTTGGGCTGCCAGCTGCGCCGCCAGGTCCGCGTTGGTCAACCGGCGGGGAGGCACATAGCTACCTGTGCCTGTAATTCGGGAATAACGTGTCATGGGTGTTGTAGCGTGCACCCGTTCAGACTAAGCCTCTGCTTCAGCAACCGCTAAAAGTGGTGCAGCCTTGGCAATGCGAACCTGAACGCGGTCCAGCAAGTTGTTTCGGGCTGCATCATACGCGCGGTTCAAGGCATTGCCGAACGACAGACTGTCGGCAGAACCATGGCTCTTGAACACCAGACCGCGCAAGCCCAAAAGGGCTGCACCGTTGTAGCGACGATGATCAAAACGGCTTTTAAACGCATTTAGAACCGAATAAGCAGCAATAGCCGCCATTTTTGTCAAGATATTGCGTGAAAACTCAGCCTTCAAAAACGTCCCAAACATCGAGGCCAGGCCTTCGCTGGTTTTGAGCGCCACATTGCCCACAAAACCGTCACACACGACGATCGCAGCAGTGCCTTTGAAGATGTCGTTACCTTCCACATTGCCCACAAAGTTCAGATCACCCGTTTTCGCGGCTGTTCGCAGAAGTTCACCTGCTTTTTTGATGACTTCATTGCCTTTGATGACCTCTTCACCAATGTTGAGCAAGCCCACCGACGGCGACTCATCGCCGCTGAGCACCGACACCAGCGCCGAGCCCATGACCGCAAACTGCAGCAGGTGTTCGGCCGAGCAATCCACATTGGCCCCCAGATCCAGCACCGTGGTTGCACCACCCTTCGCATTGGGGATTTGTCCGGCAATTGCCGGGCGCTCGATACCATCCAGCGTCTTCAAAATGTAGCGGGAGATAGCCATCAACGCGCCGGTGTTACCCGCAGACACAGCCGCTTGCGCTGCCCCGTCTTTGACCTGCTGAATCGCCACCCGCATAGAAGAGTCTTTCTTCTTGCGCAAGGCGACCTCAAGGGCATCGTCCATAGTGACCACTTCTGTGGTGACCACCACGGTCGCGCGCGGATGGGAAAAGCCCTTCAGCGCATCGGCCAAGCCCACCACGACCAACGCAGCATCCGGATGACGATCCAGAAACTCACGGCAAGCAGGTAGCGTTACCTCTGGGCCATGGTCTCCGCCCATGCAATCAACGGCAATCGTAATCATGCGCAATTCAATCC
>JAIXVK010000091.1 GCA_027483085.1 Comamonadaceae bacterium
ATGCCAACGCCCACAGGGCGGCCAGTTCAGTGCGGGTGTTGGTGCAGGGGAGGGCCGAGGGTGGCGGAAGGGGGCTTGCGGCGGGAGCGGTCATGTGGCGCCCATTTTACGGGGCACCCCCTATTGATCGGTGACCTGCAAGAGTGGCCCTGCATTGCGCTCGACCCACGTGTGGCCGCGCCAAAAAAAACAGCGCCGAAGCGCTGTCTTTGGAGTGGTCGGGGCCTTT
Source organism: Comamonadaceae bacterium (assembly GCA_027483085.1). Taxonomy (GTDB): domain Bacteria; phylum Pseudomonadota; class Gammaproteobacteria; order Burkholderiales; family Burkholderiaceae_C; genus Allorhodoferax. The sequence goes on from JAIXVK010000091.1 coordinate 230, forward strand.
TATTTGCTGTCGCGGGCGGCAACGGCGGTGTCAGGGAAGTCGCTGAACAATCCATCCACACCCAGAGCATAGAAGCGCTTGTATTCGGCCTTGGGGTCGCCCTTGTAGTCGGACAGCAGGCCGGGGGCTTCGCTGCGGAAGGTGTAGGCGTGCACAAACAAGCCGGCGGCGTGGGCGTTTTTCACCACGTCGGTGGGCGGCAGGGCCACGCGGTCGTTGTCGGTGATCTTGCCGTCGCCATTCAGGTCACGCGGCTTGCCGTCAGCACCCAACACATGGGCGGCGCTGGCCAGGTAGGGCTTCCAAGGGCCGATGCCGTCGGCATAGGTTTTGACTTCTGCCAGGCCCTTGGGGGTCAACAGGTCGGGGAAGGTGCGGCTGTCTTTGGCCACGGCAAAGTCGTAGGGCTTGTCGAACGGGGCCACCAAGGTCACATTGCCTTTGGAGTCCACATCGTCCGCGTCCACCAACTGTACGAGGCGGACCTGGGTGAGTTTGCGCAGAGCTTTGAGGTTGGAGACTTCAAACGACTGGATGATGACCGGGGAGTCCTTTTTGGTGTAACCGTACTCGGCCAGCAGGGCCAGCAAGCGTGGCTCGATCGGCAGGCCGGCATCCACGTGGTAAGTGGGGTGCTTGGTTTCGGGGTACACGCCGATGGTGCGGCCGGTGCGGGCGGACTCCGACTTGGCGAGGTCCAGAATTTCGCGGAAAGTGGGGATCTGGAATTGGCCGTCAAACGACTTGTCGCGCGCAGCGTTGGGCTGCTTGGCGCGCAAGGTGCGCAGCTCGGCCAGGGTGAAGTCGGTAGCAAACCAGCCGGTCTCGTTCACACCGTCCACCTTGCGGGTGGTCTTGCGGCTGGCGAACTCGGGGCGGGCCGACACATCGGTGGTGGCGGTGATGTTGGGTTCGTGGCGAGCGATCAGTTCTCCGTCTTTGGTGACCACCAAATCGGGCTCAATGAAATCGGCACCCATGTCGACGGCCTTTTTGTAGGCGGCCAAGGTGTGCTCGGGCAAATAGCCGCTCGCGCCGCGGTGGCCGATGACCAAAGGCTTGGCGCCATTCAAAGTGGGGTAGGCAGAGGTTGATGTGCCGAGAGTGCTGCAGGCAGCCAACAAAGTAGCGATCGAAACGGCGACAGCCGTGGATGCAAAACGCATGGTTTTCATGGGGTCCCTCATTGTGAAAATAAGCAACCCGTGATCATGGTGCGCCCGGATGACTGTTGCGTGACAGAACTCAGGGTTTGGCGTTGGCCAGGTCCAGCCACCGTTGCAGCGGGTTGAACCCGGTGATGAGTGCACTGGCCAGCAGCACCAGGCTACCCCCCACCAGCAGTCCATGCCCCAACTGCTCGCCCAGGAACAGATGTCCCCACAGCACCCCGAAGACCGGCACCATGAAGATGGGGCTCATGGCTGCTACCGGTGTCACATGCCGCAAGATGCGCAAATGCGCCCAATAGGCCAAACCCGAGGTCACGATGCCCATGGCGGCCACGGCTGCGAGCGCCCCCCAAGTGAAATGCGCCGAGGGCATGCTGTAAACCGCCCCCGGTAGCACCATCAAGAGCGACATCGCGTGAATGCCGGCTGCAATCTGCACCGGTTGCAACTGGCCCACCGCCCGCTTGGTGATGGGGGCCGACAAGCCATAACAAGCCGAGGCCGCAACGCAGGCTAGAACCGCCATCACCACCTTGAAAGAGGGCTCTACCGGCCCCAGGCTCACGATGAGTGCCACCCCGGCAAATCCGCACGCACAGCCCAGCAGCTTTTTGAAGGTGATGGTGTCCTCCCCCATGCGGGCTGACGCAAACATGCCAAAGATCACCGCGGTCGAGTTGAGCAGGGCGCTGTAACCCGCAGGCAACTGCAGGCCGGCCCACGCGAACAACAAAAATGGCATGGCTACTGACAGGGCCCCGATGACTACCAGGGTGCGCCACTGGCGCCATGTCCAGCTCTGGCCCAAGACACGCATCAACACGGCCAAGGTCAGGGTTGCCAGGGTTACCCGCAAAAAGGCCAGAACGTTGGGCCCGAACACCGGGCTGGCAATGCGGATGAACAAAAAGGACGCGCCCCACAAAGCGGAGAGTCCGACCAGTTGAATGAAATAAGTGGCTCGCATGCGTGCAAGGATTGTGGATTGGTTGATGTGGGTCAAATGCGCTGTCTGTGACACCTCGCTCTTGGCCGAGATAATTTCTGCATGACGCTTGCTGCCCCTGTATCCCCCCATCATCGCACCCCTGAACTGCTGGCCCCTGCGGGCTCGCTTGCCATGCTGCAAACCGCGCTCGCCTTCGGTGCAACTGCGGTGTACGCCGGTCAGCCGCGCTACAGCTTGCGGGTTCGCAATAACGACTTCGGCAGCCTGGATGTGCTGCGCGCGGGCATTGAGCACACGCACGCGCAGGGCAAGAAGTTTTACTTGGTGTCCAACATCTTCCCGCACGGCAATAAGACGCAGAGCTATGTGAAGAACATGCAGCCGGTGATTGACCTGAAACCCGACGCGATGATCATGTCCGACCCCGGCCTCATCATGCTGGCGCGCGAGGCCTGGCCGGAGATGGAGATTCACCTCTCGGTGCAAGCCAACACAGTGAATGCAGCGGCGGTGAAGTTCTGGAGCAAGGTGGGCATTAGCCGTGTGATCCTCTCGCGCGAGTTGTCGTTGGACCAGGTGGCGCAGATCCGCCAGGACTGCCCGGACACGGAGCTGGAGGTGTTTGTGCATGGCGCGCTGTGCATTGCCTATTCGGGCCGCTGCTTGCTCTCGGGTTATTTCAACCACCGCGATGCCAACCAGGGCAGCTGCACCAACTCCTGCCGCTGGGACTACAAAACGCACACCGCCCAGGTGGATGCGAGTGGCGATGTGCTGAGCCCTCAGCGCAGCGGCCACGACTGCGGACAGGGCAGCACGGTCCCTGCCGAGGCGCAACAAAGCATTGCTTACTTGCTGGAAGAGAGCCAGCGCCCCGGTGACTACATGCCTATCGAGGAAGACGAGCACGGCACCTACGTGATGAATTCCAAAGACCTGCGCGCCATCGAGCATGTGCAGCGCCTAGTGGAAATCGGGGTGGACTCGCTCAAGATTGAAGGCCGCACCAAGAGCCCATATTACGTGGCTCGCACTGCGCAGGCCTACCGTGCCGCGATTGATGACGCCGTGGCCGGCCGCGCGCTCAACCCCGAGTTGCTGGGTCAGCTCGAAGGCCTTGCCAACCGGGGTTACACCAGCGGTTTCTTCCAGCGCCACACGCCTGAGGCCACCCAGAACTACCTGCGCGGCTACTCCGAGAGCGGGCGCAGCCTGTACGTGGGCGATGTGCTGGCATTTGATGCACAACGGGGGCTGGCGCAGGTGAATGTGCGTAACAAGTTTGCAGTGGGTGACCGGCTGGAAATCATCCACCCTGCGGGCAACGTGGATGCCACGCTGACCCGCATGGAAAACGCCGACGGCACCTCTATGGACGTGGCTCCTGGCAGTGGACACACCGTGTGGGTAGATTTGCCGGAGGCCGCAGTGGGCGCGTTTGTGGCGCGCTACCTGGCAGACGAACCGGTCGCAGCCCCTTCCACCACCGTGTTTGACATGGCCTAGAGGTGTGGGGGCAGATGGGTGTTCTGCGCAGGTCAAGGAGGAGCCCGCACAGCGGGCGGGGGACACGGAGCAGAGCACCCAGCTGACCACGCACCTCGGTTGCCAATAAATGCTATCAAAACAGTAGCTGCTACCGCAATATCGACGTACTGAAGAGCCGATTCGGCACCTAAACTCTGTTAAGCAGTAACGCGGGTGTGAAGCAACCCCGCCTCGAGGTCTTTCGAGGGCACCGGTTTGCCGAAGTAGTAGCCCTGGTAAGCGTCGCAGCCCATGCCCGCCAGAGCTTGGCGCTGGCCTTCGTTCTCCACCCCTTCGGCAATCACCTTCAAGCCCAGGCTGTGGCCCAAAGAGACGATGGTGCTGGCGATGGTGGCATCGTTGGGATCGGTCAAAAGGTCGCGCACAAAGCCTTGGTCAATTTTGAGTTGCTGCAGTGGCAGGCGTTTCAGGTAGGCAAGGGACGAATAGCCAGTGCCGAAGTCATCCAGTGAAAAGCTCACTCCGCGCTGGCGCAAGGCGGTCATTTTCAGCACCAGGTCTTCCACATTGGCGGCCAAGGTGCTTTCGGTTAACTCCAGCTTCAGCCGCTCCGGCGGTGCCTTGGAAAGGGTTAGCGCGTGCTCTACCTTGGCTACAAAGTCTGTTTGTGCAAACTGGGCAGCGCTCACATTGACTGCGATGGTGAGGTGGGCTGCCTCGGGGTCGTTTGCCCAGTGGGCCAGTTGCTGGCATGCGGTCTCCAGCACCCATTGGCCCAGAGGCAATATCAAGCCGGTCTCCTCCGCCAATGGAATGAAGTGGGCAGGCGACACCAAACCGCGTTGCGGGTGCTGCCACCGGATCAGTGCCTCCACCCCCAGACTGTTGCCTTGTCGGTCCACCTGCAGTTGGTAGAACAACACAAACTCATGTCTTGAGAGCCCGCCGCGAATCTCTTCTTCCATCTGGCTGCGCTCCACCGCTTTGGCCTGCATGGCGGGGTCGAAAAAGCAAAAGGTGTTGCGTCCAGCGGCCTTGGCCTGGTACAGCGCGGCATCGGCTTCCTTGAGCAAGTCGTCATAACTCTTGCTGTTTTCAATAAACAAGGCGATGCCCACGCTGGTGGTGGCCACGTGGGGCTTGTCTTGGAGCCTGCAGGGCTCGGCCAACAGTTGCAAGACCTTGTTGGCTACCACTTCCGCGCGGGCTGCGGCCTCGTGGTGGTGTGCACTGAGGTTTTCCAGCACCAGCACAAATTCATCACCGCC
>JAIXVK010000050.1 GCA_027483085.1 Comamonadaceae bacterium
GTGAACACGACCAGCCACACCACGATCCAGGCCAGCAAGACCCAGAGAGATGGGCTCAGGTTCGAGAGGCGGCGCAGTTGGCCTGCATGGCGCAGGGCCAGTAGGCAAAAGCCCAGCACCGGCAGCGCCAACAAGCCGCCGTTTGACGGGTAGGCCAGCAGCTGCGTCCACATCGGGTAAGGGCCCGACAGCGCGGCCTGCCAGTAACCCATGCTGCTAGACATCTTGCCTGCGTTTTCTGCCACTACGAACTCCTGCCAGACACTGGCGGGGTCCGGGTCCAGCACAAACCACAGCGCAAAAATACCCAGGCCCAGCGCAGCGCTCCACCCGCACCCCAGCGTGGTGCGCACCGCGGTGCGCCAGCTCCAAGGCGTGCTCAGCAGCACCGCGCACCACAAGGCGGCAGCGGCTGGTGCCACCAAGGCAAAAGACTTGTAAGCCGCGCCCAGGCCCATGGCGATACCGAACAGGGTGTAGGCCAAGGGGCCGGGCGTGGTGTCCGCACGGTGCATGCTGCCGGCGGCGCTTGCGCGCAGGCCCAGCCACAGCACCCACCACATGGGCAAGGCCAGCCAGAATGTCTCGGGTGCAGAGGTGAGGTACACCCGCCCATAACGGAAGGTGGAAAAAAACAGCAAGTACAGGCCAGCGGCCACGCAGGCGGTGCGCAGCCGGCTCGACGCCTCGCTCATCCGGTAAGCAAAAAACGCCAGCAAGGCGGTGGTGGCAAACGTGTAGGCAATGCTGGGCAGGCGCAGTGCGAACAAACTCCAGGTCTCCCCCCAACCGCCGGCCACCATGGCCTGCCAGATCAGCAGGGGCGGCTTGGTGTTGCGGGTGCCCACCAGTTCGGACTGCAGCGGCAGCCAGTGGCCGCTCTCGGCCGTCATGCGGGCGATATGGATGTAGACCATTTCGTCGCCGTTGGTGGGGGCGTAGCTGCCGCCCAATCCCACAAGATACAAAGCGCTTGCTATAAAAACAAGAGCTAACCACGCAATATTGGCGGGGGCTATTTGCTTATTTGGCATAAAAAGAGCGGCGGGGTTGCAGGCCTGCGGATGCCGTTGGGCGCCCGAGCGGTCGTGCGCCGTGCCATGGCCTTGGCGCAGCGGATGGCCGTCAGTCGCGGTGACGCTTGAACGTCCACCGGTCGTTGGCCAGAAAGTTGCTGACACTCGCTGCCAGGATGGCAATGATGTTGGCCAGCCGGTAGTCCATGCTGCCGGACAGCAGCAAGGTCAAGACATATTGCATGCCACTGCCGAAAGCCGACGCGGTGACGTACTGCCCGAACTCCATCCCCAGCAAGCGCAGGCTGACGGGCTGGACTTCGCCGGCTTCCAGCGTTTTCACCCGGTCGGACCAGGTCCATAGCCGGTTCCAGGTGAAGTTGTTCAAGGTCGCCAGCGCAATCGCCAGCACCAATGAAAAGTAGGGCTTGTTGTAGCCGGACTCGATCTCGTTGAACAAAAACTCATGACCGAAATGCAGCACCGCCAAATTCACCACGGTGCCGCTCGCACCCACAATGCCGAACTTGATGTACCGGTAGCGCTCTAGCAGCCTGAGGGCCCACAGCACGGTGCGTTGCAGCCCGTTCATGCAGCAGGGCTCTCGACAGCGGTGCCCAGGTACTGCAGGGCTTGCGCCAGCACCGGGTCAGGTGCAATCCGCTTGAGACACTGGTTGTCACCGTCGCAGAAGGTGAGGCGGTGGTTGTAGGCCGTCAAACACGGCGAGCAGGCAATACCACTCTCCAGAATGATGGTTTTTTTACCCAAGGGGCCGTACAGCTTGCCGGTTTCAGGGCCGAAAAACACCATGGTCTGGATGGGGGTGACCGTCGCAAAGTGGCTGGGGCCACCGTCGTTGGTGATCAGCAGGCGGCTGGCATGCATCAGCATCAGCAGCTCGCGGATGCTTTTGGTGTAGCCGGTCAGGTCAATACAGGCCTCGCTGCCGACCTGGGTTTTGAGGTCACGCGCCAGCACAGCGTCGTCTTTCAACCCGATCAGGCCCACGGCGTATCCGGCATTGCACAAGCCCTGAACCACCCGGGCGTAATGGCTGGCAGGCCAAGCCCGCTCAGGCAGGATGCCGCCGCCCGCATAGACCAGCACCAAGGCGCGGTTTGCGGTCACGGGGTGATCCGCTTCCACCTTCTGGCGGTAGCTGCGCAGTTCATCGGCGCTGAACGGAACCGACAGCTCGGGTTCGGACGGAATCTCACGGATGGCACCTGCGCGGTTGCGGGGCATGGCCTCCGGCGACTGCAGAGCATCCACCAGCGACAAAAACTGTTTGCTGATGTGCTGGTAAGGGTTGTAGGGAATGCTGTGGTTGATGAAGCTCCCGCGATACAAGCCCTCTTGGGTGTGCGGCGTAAAGCCCACCCGCACGGGCGCGCCGGTGCTGAACGACAGCAGGGCACTCACCCGGGAAAACAGCTCGCAATCGATCACCGCGTCCAACCCGATGCGGCGCATCTGCAGGCTGACTTTCAAGATGTCGCTGATCAGCGATGCGCCCGAACTGTCGTCCAGAGTGTGCATGTGAGCCACATCCGTCAACGACAGAAGCTTGGAGACTTCCTGGTTCTTTTTGAGTTGCAGGATGTGGATCGCAGCCCCGGGGTATTGGCGGCGCAATGCCGCAAACATCGGGCCTGCGAGCACGATGCTGCCCATCTCGGAGAGCAAGATCACCAGGATGTTTTTCGGTGCGGCCGGCATCCGCGCCGGTGCACCGAACATGCCGGTCAATTTGACCCATCCTGACACCGCGCCGCACAGGAGCTGGCCTGCCCAGCGGTCAATGAAGCGTTGTGTCTGGATATTCATGGGTACGGGGGATCGGGTTTACTTCAGGCCAGCGGCTGCGCGCAAAGCGGCGGCTTTGTCGGTGCGTTCCCAGGTGAATTCGGGCTCTTCGCGGCCGAAGTGGCCGTACGCCGCCGTTTTCTCGTAGATGGGGCGCAGCAGGTCCAGCATCTGGATGATGCCCTTGGGGCGCAGGTCAAAGTGTTCGTTCACCAAGGCGGCGATCTGCTCATCCGGGATGACGCCTGTGCCTTCGGTGTACACGGTCACGTTCATCGGCTTGGCTACACCAATCGCATAGGCCACCTGGATCTGGCACTGCTTGGCCAGGCCGGCTTTCACAATGTTTTTCGCAACATAGCGGGCCGCATACGCCGCGGAGCGGTCCACTTTCGATGGGTCTTTGCCGGAGAACGCGCCACCGCCGTGGGGGCAAGCGCCACCGTAGGTGTCCACAATGATTTTGCGACCGGTCAGGCCGCAATCGCCCTGGGGGCCGCCGATCACAAAGCGGCCGGTGGGGTTGATCAGGTAGCGGGTGTTTTGCAGCCACTCTTTGGGCAGCACCGGCTTGATGATCTCTTCAATGATGGCTTCGGTGAACGAGGCCTTCATCTTGTGCTGGGTTTCAGACTGGTCAGGGCTGTGCTGGGTAGACAGCACCACGGTGTCGATGCTGTGGGGCCTGCCGTCCACATAGCGCATGGTCACCTGGCTCTTGGCGTCGGGGCGCAAGAAGGGCAGGCGGCCGTCTTTGCGCAGCTGAGCCTGGCGTTCTACTAAGCGGTGGGCGTAGTAAATGGGCGCGGGCATCAGCTCGGGCGTTTCGTCGCAGGCGTAACCGAACATCAAGCCCTGGTCGCCGGCACCGATGTTGAGGTGGTCGTCAGAGGCGTGGTCCACGCCTTGGGCAATGTCGTTGGACTGCTTGTCGTAGGCCACCAATACAGCGCAACCCTTGTAGTCGATGCCGTACTCGGTGTTGTCGTAACCAATGCGCTTGATGGTGTCGCGCGCGACTTGGATGTAGTCCACATGCGCGTTGGTGGTGATTTCACCGGCCAAGACCACCAGACCGGTGTTCGTCAGCGTCTCAGCAGCTACGCGGGAGCGGGGGTCTTGTTTAAAAATTGCATCCAGAATCGCATCGGAAATCTGGTCGGCGACCTTGTCGGGGTGGCCTTCTGATACGGACTCAGAGGTAAAGAGGAAGTCGTTCGCCATAAAGTTTCTCCAAAAAAACATCAAGACGCGTTGCTTGAGCTTTGGGGCTTTCAGCGAACGCTTTAGCAGATCCGCCGGAATCGGCGAGGCACAATGGCTCCTTTTTGATCAGTTGCCCCTGTGAAGTCACCCTGCAAGTAGTTCTATAACTCGGTGACGTCTCGGATTTTAGCCCACCATGGCCTTTGTATTTCGATTCCTTTCCCGACAGTCGCTGTGTCTGTTACACCGCATCGGCTGGCTGTGCGGCTGGTTGGTGTATGGCTTGTCGCCGACCTATCGCCGTCGTTTGCAGGAGAACGCGCGTCTCGCCGGTGTGAAGCCGTCGTGTGTGCGCGCCTCGATCGCAGCAGCCGGGCAGATGGTGTTGGAGTTACCCCGTCTCTGGATCGGCCCGGAGGTGCCCGTGCAGTGGGATGGCGCTGAACTGATTGACGCGGCCTTGGAGTCTCATCAAGGCGTCATTTTTTTGACGCCGCATTTGGGGAGTTTCGAAGTCACGGCCCGGGCCTATGCCCAGCGCTTCGGTGTTGCCCAAGCTCCCATGACGGTGCTGTACCGGCCTGCGCGTCAGGTCTGGTTGCGAAACATCATCGAAGCAAGCCGTCGGCGCCCGGGCTTGGCCACGGCCCCCGCCAATCTTGCGGGGGTAAAGCAGTTGATCAAAGCCCTGCGGTCGGGCCAAGCCGTGGGCTTGCTGCCCGATCAGGTGCCGCCCGAGGGGCAGGGCGCCTGGGTTCCTTTTTTCGGTAAATCGGCTTACACCATGACCTTGGCGGCACGCCTGGCCCAGCAGACCGGTGCCCGAGTGGTGCTGGCTTGGGGCGAACGGTTGGCCGGCGGTGAGGGCTTTCGGGTGTGTGTCAGGCCGTTTGACGAAGTGCTTTCTGCAGATGTAGTGCAGGCCACTTTACAAATCAACCGCGCCATGGAGTGTGTCATCCACGAGCTACCCGGTCAGTATTTGTGGGGCTATGCACGCTATAAACAACCGCGTCAGCCCGAAGGGGCCCCGGAACAAAAAGGTTGACAGGATGAGTCGTTGGATTTTGCGCGCGA
>JAIXVK010000547.1 GCA_027483085.1 Comamonadaceae bacterium
AGTACCGCAGTGGCATTTATGTCTCAACGCCCGAGCAAGAAGCGGTGGCGCGCGAGCTGTTGGCCGAGTTGACGGCCAGCAAGCACTACGACCGGCCCATCGTGACGGAGGTGTTGGCGCTGCAGAACTACTGGCCCGGTGAGGCCTACCACCAGGATTTTTTTGCACGCAACCCGAATCAGGGCTATTGCATGGCGGTGGCAGCACCCAAGGTGGCAAAGTTTCGCAAGACCTTTGCCCGCCTGCAAAAGCCGTGAGCCCGGGCTGCGGGTCGTGGCCGGCCAGTAGCAGGCCTTAGCGGCGGCTCGGGATTGGTGAGTCGTTGGCGATACCCCAGTCCATCTTGGACCTGCTGGTGGGCGCGGGGGAGGTGTCCTCGGAGTAGCCGTCCAAAAACGTCAAAAAAAGCCAAAACGCGGTGACCAGCACCGCAGCACCGCCTACCAGCTTGAGGATCGTCAGCCAGAGCTTGGGTTCTTTTTTATCAGGCATAGCAGTCTTGGGGATCACAAGGTCAAGCGCTGTGAGCGCACATTGAATCTACAGGTAGGGCTCCTGAATGTATAGCAAAAACAGCTGCTGAGCTGCGATGGCACCCCCGCGCGCCATCGCAGGGCGCTCAGGCTGGAGTGGCCACGGCCTGCATCGTCAGGTCCGCCATTTGCACATGGCGGTGGCTGCTGTGGCGGGCAAGGTGGGCGTCGTGGCTGACCAGTAGCACCGCACAGCCTTGTTGGGCGGCGCTGTCGCAGATCACCCGCATGGTGTCCCGCTGGGTGATCGGGTCCAGGCGCGAGGTTGGCTCGTCCGCAAAGATAAAGGCCGGCTGCAGTTGCATCAGCCGCAACAGCGCAAAACGCTGAAGCTCCCCGCCTGACACCTCGTGGGGCTTGCGCGCCAACAGCGCGTCGGAGAGGCCCAGCGCTTGCATCCACCGCGCTTGCCCGCTCTCAGGCGACTGCGGGGCGCAGCGCGAAGAGCCAGAATAGTGGAGGCGGCGTGCATCGTCCAACGCGTGTCCGAGGGTGCGGAATGGCGAGAATGCGGCAGGCGGGTCTTGGTACAGCTTTTGGTATTTCCAGGGGGCTGCGGGCCCGGGCCGCCGCACGCTCCCCGCGTCTGACGGGCTCAGGCCTAGCAGCATATTGCCCAGGGTGGTCTTACCGCAGCCGCTGGGGCCACTGATGGCAACCACCTCGCCCGCGTGGAGCGTCAAGTCGAGGTTCTCGAACAGGGTTCGAGCGCCATACCGCTTGGTAAGACCGTGGGCCTCTAACACCGGTGCTGAGCTTGCAGCCGCTGCAAACGGGTAAGGCTGCCAGTGTTGCGGCCGGGCTGCCATCAGCTCGCGGGTGTAAGGGTGGCGGGGGGCTTGCAGCACCTCGGTAGCAGGGCCTTGCTCGACGATACAGCCATGGCGCAATACCGCGATCCGCCCGCCCAAGTGGGCCGCCAGTTCCAGGTCATGGGTGATGGTGAGCAGGCCTTGGCCCTGCGTTTGGGCGGTCATCAGCAAGGCTGCGACCTGGGCGCAGGCCTCGGGGTCCAGGCCCTTGGTGGGCTCATCGGCAATCAGCAGGCGGGCACCGGCAGCACTGGCGCAGGCCACCCCCACGCGCTGCGCCATGCCGCCTGATATCTGGTGCAGGTACAGGCGGGCGGCGGCACCGAGCCCCAGGGACTGGAGTTGCTGCGCCGCGTCCTGCCGGGCGTGCTGCCACTGCAAGCCGCGTGCGTACCGGCCGGCCTCTGCGACCTGGCTGTGCACCTGCATCAGCGGGTTGAGTGCGGTGCCCGGCTCTTGCGGCAGCATCATGACTGTGCGGCCCCACAGGGGCTGCGTGCGCTCGCGTTGGCCGTGGGTGGCCACGCCGTCGATGGCGATCGACCCGCTGGCCTGCAAAGCGGGGGGCAGGGTACCCATGATGGCCTGTGCCAACAAAGACTTGCCCGCGCCGGACTCGCCCCCCAGCGTGAGCCGCTCACCTGCCAGCAGGCTGAAGCTGCAGGCCTCCAGCAAGGCGCGTCCGTGAGACCCGGGCGATGCGCTTGCCAGGTGAATACGCAGGTCATCGACCTGTAGCAAGGGGGCGCTCATACGCTGTCTTTCAAAGCTTGCCGGGTGGCGGATTGCAGGGCGCTGACCACCAGCACCAGCACAACGACCGGTGCGGCCAGCAGCCAGGGTGCTGCGTCGTAGTAGGGCAGGGCTTCGGTCATCATCAACCCCAGTTCGGCGGTCGGTGGGCGCAAGCCCACACCCACAAAGCCCAGCGCTGCCACGGCCAGAACTGCATTGGCAATCGCGTAGCTCCACAGGCGCAGCAAGTCGCCCACCATGGGCGGCAGCACATACCAGCGCAGCAAATAGGGTGCGCCAAAACCCAGCAAGCGCCCGGCCTGCACGCCATCACCGGCCAGTGTGGCAAGGGCCTGGCTGCGCACCAGGCGGAAGAACTCCACCCACGCCGTCAGCACCAGCCCGCTGTAGAGCGCCCACTTCTGGCCGGGCGCCAGTGCGGCTACCAGCAGCACCCACAGCAGGCCGGGTATTGCTGCTACACCGTCCGCACACAGGCACAGCAGCCGGTCGGTGAGGCCCGGTCGCCACGCGGCGCACAGGCCCAGCAGGGTGCCCAAGGTGACTGCCAAAAAGGCCGAGCCCAGCGCCAGCCAGAGTGATACGCGTATCGCTTCGCCCAAGCGCGCCATCAGGTCCCGGCCCAAATGGTCGGTGCCCAGCCAATGGGCGGGGCCGGGCGCAGCCAAGGTGTTGCTCAGGTTTTGGTGGGCCGGGTTCTGCCCCAGCCAGACGCTGATGACGCCGAGCAGCAAAACCACTATTAGCACCGGTAGGCCCCAGCTCCAAGAGTGTCGGGCGGCCGGCAGCGGTGCCGCCATGTGAGTCATGGTGCTCATGCGGCACTCCTTCCTGCGGGCTCGCGCAGGCGCGGGTCCAGCCACTGCACGGCGGCATCCATCACGCCGTTGAGCAGCACAAAGAGCAGCCCCATGGCCAGTGCGGTGCCTTGGATCATGGGCACGTCGCGCGAAATGACAGCGTGCACCAGCGCATGCCCGATACCGGGCCATGCGACCAGGCTCTCTATCACCACCACGCCCTCGACCAGCAACACCAGTTGCATGCCTGCATAGGCCAGGGTGCCGAGCGCCAGCGGTGCTGCCGCATGGCGCCACAGGGCCGCCGGGAGGGGCAAGCCTTTGGTCTGGGCGAATTCAAAAGCGTCTGAGCGCAACACCTGTTGCAGCCGGGTGCGCACCACCTGGGTCATGCCGGGTAGCAGCGTCAAGGCCAGTGCCAGACCGGGCAACACCAGATGAACCGGCTCGCCGTGGCCGGCCACCGGTAGCCAGCCGAGGTGCACCCCCAAGCCCAGCATCAACACCACGCCCAGCAAAAAAGCCGGGCTGGCCCGCAGCACGGTGCAGGCCGGGTCTATCCAGCGGGTGCTCCAGTGCGTGCCCTGCAGGGCGGCCCAGGTGCCCAGCAGCAAGCCCAGCACCATGGCGGCCAACCACGCGACCAGCGAGAGTTGCAGGGTGTGGCCGAGCTGGTGGGCAATTTCTTCCAGCACCGGGTCGCCCGACACCATCGACTGCCCCAAGCGCAGGTGGGCCAGGTCGCCCAGCCAGGTCAGCAGTTGCTCGGCGGCACTGCGGTCGAGGCCCAGTTCGCTGCGCACCGCGTCGGCGGCTGCGGTGTCGACCATGTCATAGCCATAGCGGCCGGCGGCGATGCGGTAAGCCGCGTCGCCCGGCAGCGCCCGGGTCATGGCAAAACTCAGCACGCCGACAGCGCCGGCGACCAAAGCGCCTTGGCCGAGCAGGCGTGCGCCCTGCCGGGCAGCCAGTGTCCAGCCCATGTTCATAGCCCCCAGGTGATGTGGCTGATGCGGTAGCTGCGCTCCAGCGGGTCGATGCTCACGTTGCCCACCCGTTTGCTGTGGGTGGCAGTGTGCTGGTACCAAGCCACCGGAATCAGCGGCAGCTCTGCCTGCAATACGGTGGACAGTGCGCCGCGCAAGCGGGAGCGGCGGGCCGGGTCGTTGGTGGTGCTCAGGCTCTCGAGTGCGCTGGTGACCTGCGCGCTCTGCCAGCCCATGGCACCCCAGTCACCGCCTTGGGGGCCGAAGTCTTGCAGCAAGCTGCCGATCGGGTCGGGCACCAGCGCGTAGTTGCGGGCGACCAGGGCCAGCTCCAGCGAGCCGTCTTGATGGCCGGCCGGAATGTCACTGGCGTTCATGATGGCTACCGCCACGTCCAGCCCGACCTCCCGCAGTTGCGCCTGAATGGCAGTGGCCATGGGCGGCTGCTCGGGGCGGTCTGAGAAGGTGCGCAAGGTCAGCTTGAAGGGGCGGCCGTCTTTGCGCAGCAGGCCGTCTGCGCCGGCAGCCCAGCCGGCTTCTTGCAGCAGCTGGCGGGCACGGCCAGGGTCGCGCACAAGCGGTTGCAAACCCGGCACATGCCACTCGGCCATGCCGGGGCTGAAAAGCTGGGTGGCCGCGGCTTTGGGCTCCCGCAGAATGGCCTGCGCAATACCGGGTCGGTCAATCGCGAGGCTGATGGCCTGGCGCACTTTGATGTCCTTGAGCAGCGGGTGCGCGGCATTGACCTTGAGGTACAGGGTGCGCGGAATCGGCAGGGTGTGGAACTGCAGCCGGGGGTTGCGCTTGAGCCGCTCGATGGCGACGGCATCGTGGGTGAACACCAGGTCCGCCTGACCGCTCTCGGCCAGCATGCCCCGGGTTTCGCCCCGGCCGGTGGCCAGGTATTCCACGCGCTGCACTGCGGGGCGCTTGCCGGTCCAGCCCTCAAAGGCCGCGGTCTCCAGCTTCTGCGGGGCATTGACCCGCACGACTTTGTAAGGCCCGGAACCCACAACTGCCTGCACGCTGTTGTCTGCCGCGAACGAAGCGGGGGCTAGCACCTGGGTGCTGTTGTGGGCCAGAAAAGCCGGCAGGGCGGTGAAGGCTTGTTTGAGCTCGATCTGCACTTCACCATTGACCGCGGCAATCCGCTGAACCGGGGTGTTTTTCAGAATGCCCGGTTG
>JAIXVK010000387.1 GCA_027483085.1 Comamonadaceae bacterium
CGCTCACCGTGGCGCCCGCCAAGGCCCGCGAACTCCAGCTCACTGAGCAGCTGTCCTCCCGGGGGAGTATTCAAATCCGGGGTGGGCTGATGCCACCGGACCAAAAAGAGTTTGCCGTGTCCTCGGGCTATGCGACGGCGCTGCCCGATGGCGTGAAAGCGGGCTTCGACTATCGTGATGGTGTACTCAAATTCAACCAAAAGACGGCGGACAGCGCGCTACTGAACCTGGGCCTGCAGCGCCTCGATATGTGGCTCAATGCATTTTTCTCGGGCCAGAACCTGGAGTTGCCGCAAGAGGAAGAGCCTGCGGTAGCCCCCTCGGAGTTGCCTATGCCGGCCCCCGCTGCCTAGCCATCAGGGCGAGAGCCAGCGCATGGTGCGCAATTGCGTGCGTGCGGTGCGCAGCGCGCCCGCCGCATCGGTTTTGCCATAGCGGAGCGCCTCGAGCTGCAGCAACCATTGCACGGCCAGCGGGTTGGCCCTCGGGTCAGTTTGCAGCAACAGGGCCAATGCGCGGGGTGTACACCCGGGCGCCACCGGCAAGCCAGTAGCCTTGATCTGCTGGCGTGCAGTCTCCAGCGCCTGCAACCACGGGTCCCGGCGCAGGCGATTCCACCAGTTCCAGCCGGCGCCGGTGAGACTGGCCGCCACGATCAGGCCGATCAACACGGTGCTCAGGTCCTGCCAGTCCGGGGCGCTGAAGCCGAGGTTGCGCAGCAAATCCATTTGCTTGGCTTGGCTGTAGTTGAGCACCCACTGATTCCAGCGGTTGTTGGTGGCTTCCCACAGGGCCCGGAGGTTGAGGGTAAAGCCCGGGCTCACCGCGTTCAAGGCTTGGGCCAGCACGCCGGGCTGGGGTGCCAGGCGCTGGAAGGTCCCGGTGCGGCCGGGTGATACGGCAGAGGTGGGGTCCACCCGCACCCAGCCGCGGCCGGCCATCCAGACCTCCGCCCATGCGTGGGCATCGCTTTGTCGCACGGTCCAGAAGCTGTCGACGTTGTTGACCTGGCCGCCTTGGTAGCCGGTGACGATGCGGGCCGGCACATCGAGTGCGCGCATCAGCAAAACAAAACTGGACGCAATGTGCTCGCAAAAGCCGGCCTTGCGGTCAAACCAGAACTCATCAGCCGTATGGATGCCGTAGACCCCGGGCTCCAGCGTGTATTCATAGCCTCCGGTGCGCAGTTTGTCCATCACCGAATCAACCAAGGTCTGGGCACCTGCGGTGGCCAGACCCGGCTGGCGGCGTAGGTCGGCCGCGAGCTGCAGAGTGCGGGGATTGAAGCCGGGCGGCAGATCCAGGTAGTCCTGCAGGCCCACCGCCAAGCGGTTGGGCCCATGGCGGTACTCGGGGTAGCTGGTGGCGCGGTAGCGCACCAGGTCGGCAATCGGCTGGTTGGCCTGCCATTGCAGATCGGGGCCCATGCTGGCGCTGTAGCCCCGTATTTCCGGCGCTTGGGGTGTGGCGTCCAGCACCATCAGCCAGGGCCGGTTGTTGGCGGCCAGCGTGACTTGGTAGCTGTAGGCGGGGCCCTGCACCGCCAAATCCGGTTGCAGTTGCATGCGCTGGGGGAATGCGGATCGCAGGGGGCGCCACTCCTTGCCGTCAAAGCTGGAGAACACCGGGCCGCGGAAATACATGTCGCGCTGGGGCGGTGTGGCGCCCTCAAAGCGGATGCGCATGGCAATGCTGTCGTCCAGGGCGAGGCTGGCAATCGTGCCGACCTGCATCTGCCCCGACAGGCCGCTGCGCCCGCTCATGGCATCGCCCGGCAAGCCCCACAGCGGGGCAATCCGCGGAAACAGCATGAAGAGTGCCGCCATGATGGGCGCGCCGGCCAGCGCCATCCAGGCGGCGGTGCGCGCTGCTTGCATCAAGGGCGGCCGCCCCACGGGCATGTGGCTGTTGACCAGCGCAGTGAGCAGGCCCAGGAGTGCCACGACCATGGCTGCCGCCGTCAACAGGCTTTGCGAAAAGAAGAAGTTGCTGAGCATGGTGAAAAAGCCCAGAAAGAAGATGACAAACGCATCTCTGCGCGCACGCATTTCAAGGGTTTTCAAGGCCAGCAACACGACGATAAAGGTCACTCCGGCATCCCGCCCCAGCAGGGTGCGATAGCTCATCCAGGTGCCGGCAGTCGCCAGCGCCAACAGCGCTAACAGCCACCAGCGCGAAGGCAGGGGGCGGCTCCCCCACGCCAGCACTCCGCGCCATAGCAGCACCGCGCCGGCCATCAGGCTGCACCAAAGCGGCAGTCGATCGATTTGCGGCAGGATGACCCAGGCAATCACACCCAGCAAAAACAGGGTGTCGCGCGCGTCGCGGGGCAGGTGGTTCAAACGTTGCAGCATGTCGGGCTCAGGCGAGTGCCAGCGCTTGCAGGCAGTTTTTCTGGTGGGCAGGGCCGCTATCAGGCTGCAGTTCGCGGCTGCCTAGGCGCAGGCCGTAGCGCAAACCGCGACTCTCTGCTTGCAGTACCCAGGCACACAGGCGGGACAGGGCTTGCTCGCGGGCTGCGCCGGCTGCGCGGCTGCGCAAGCTTTGCTCAACGCTGGCAAGGTCCAGCCACAACTCGAGGCGCTGGGCCTGCTGGGCATCCCGGCTGACCAAGTCATCACTTTTGGCGGCTTTTTTCCAGACGATCAATTTCAGCGGGTCGCCCCGGCGGTAGGCGCGCACCCCGTCAAATTCGCCGGTGGTGTGGCGCTGGGCGGTGGGGGCGCCTCCGGTGCGGGGCTCCCCGGGGGGCAGGGGTGGCGGATGGGGCTCCGGCGCCGGGTAAATCAGCACTTGGGCGGCCGGGCGCCATACTGTCCAGACCCTGAAAGTTCCCAGCGGAAAACGGGTTTCGGCCGTGAGTGTCGGGATCGGCTGCAGACCCCGGGTGTTGGCGACAAAACTGATGTGCACTTTGCTGCTGCCCTGGGGGCTGACATCGGCCCAGCTCCAGTGCCCGCTGCCCAAGGCAGCTAGACCAATGCCATAGCGGGTGCGCTTGGAGGGGTTGTTGAGTTGAATGCCCAATGGCACGTTGGCGCCCGCAAAACATGCGTCTGGCGCTATCAAATGCATAGTGAGGCCTGTCAGTGTCCCGTGGCACACATGGATGCCGATGATGGCCGCCCCCGTCAACATGAAGGTCAGCAAATAGCCCAAATTGAGCTGGTAGTTGATGCTGGCAATCAGCAATACCAGCAGCGTCAGCCCTAGCATCAGCCCCGGGCGGGTGGGCAGGATGTAAACGTTGCGTTGCGTCAGCACCGCGCTGTCCTGGCGCGGCATGCGCGACTCGAACCATGCCTGAAAGCGCCGTCGCACGCGCGTTACCGGGTTCCGGGTGGGGGTCATCAGGGCAGCTGCACCGCTTGCATCATGGCGCGCACCTGCTCTTCGGCGCCCCGGCCGGCATCGCCCACCGGGACCATGCGGTGTGCAACGGTTTGAGGCAGCACAGCCTGCACGTCGTCCGGCGCCACATAGTCGCGCCCACTAAGGAGGGCCTGCGCCTTGGCTGCGCGCAGCAAGGCAATGCCTGCGCGGGGCGATAGCCCTTGCAAAAACCAGCGCCCGCTGCGGGTGGCGGTGATCAGGTCTTGCACATAGTCCAGCAGCGGGTCTGAGGTGTGCACCGCCATGACGGCTTGTTGCAGCGTGGCGAGTTCATCGCCTGCCAGCAAGCTGGGCAAATGATCGACCATGTTGCGGCGGTCTGAGCCCGCCAACAATGCGCGCTCGGCGGCCCTGTCGGGGTAGCCCAGGGAAATACGCATCAAAAACCGGTCCAGCTGCGACTCGGGCAGGGCATAGGTACCCAGCTGATCCAAGGGGTTTTGGGTGGCGATGACAAAGAAGGGGCGGGGCAGGGCCCGGGTTTCTCCTTCGATCGTGACCTGTTTTTCTTCCATGGCCTCGAGCAAGGCGCTTTGGGTTTTGGGGCTGGCACGGTTGATTTCGTCAGCCAACAGCACTTGGGCAAACAAGGGGCCCGGATGGAAAACAAAGGCCTCCTTGGCGCGCTCGTAGACCGAGACGCCACTCAGGTCGCTGGGCATCAAGTCCGAGGTGAATTGCACACGGGAGAACTGCAGGCCGAAGGTGCGTGACAGTGCATGCGCAAGGGTGGTTTTGCCGACGCCGGGCACATCATCAATCAGCAGGTGGCCACCAGCCAAAAGGCAGGCTACGCAGTCACGGATCTGGTCGGGTTTGCCCACAATCACCGTGTTAAGCTGGTTGAGCAGGGATCTGAGTTTGTCTTGGATGTCCATGGCAAGACGTTACCCGAAAATACAAAGAGACGAGAACGCAGGTGAAGAAGACCGGATACTTTACCCACCCAGATTGCCACTTGCATGAGATGGGTGC
>JAIXVK010000138.1 GCA_027483085.1 Comamonadaceae bacterium
ATCCGCCAGTGGCAAGTAAAAAGTCGGTGGGTGGGCGGTCTCTCTGACGGCCCATGCGGCGCGGGTTCGAGCGACCTCCAGACCACCCCAAACCACCAGAACCTCGCGGGCTTCACGCACCAGCTCCGGTGGCCGAGGGAAATCCCATACCGAGGTTTGCCCCTGTGAGGGAATGTCGGCAAACGGTGGGCGGTCTGCGCCTCGCCAGCGCCATTGAGCGCGGGCTCGCGCGAGGGTGTCGAGATCTTTGTCAATCATCGGAGAATCTTAAATGGCATGGTGCGCCTCAGCAGTAGGGCATGGCAAAGCCCTGCCCCCTAGCACGCTCCCGAATTGACCTTTGTCACCGTTATTGCATGGCCATGTGCTCTACTCGCCCGCATCATGATCACTGTTGTTATCGCCTCTTTCAGGTACGGCCACCTTGCAGCGCACTGCATTGAGTCGCTGTTGTCCCAAACCCGCGCTCCGGCGCGGATTTTGTTTGTCGATGATGGCGCGATGGACTGCGACCATCTCCCTGCGCTCTACCCCAGTGTTGAGTATGTGTTGCGCCCAGCCAACCTCGGTACGGTCGACAACTTCCAGGACATGCTGTCGCGCGTGAAAACTGAATACGTGCTGTTCATAGGCGCTGACAACTGGCTGCGCTCGGATGCAATTGAACTGCTCTCCGACGCCACGACCGATATCGTGACCTATGACATCGTGGTGACCGGCGAACTCAAACACGAAATTCTGACCCGAGTGCCCGGTCAGACAACGCCGCACTGGGGCGACTTGTATTGGGATCGCCAAGCACAACACCACGGCTCCATGCTGTATCGCACCGCGTTTGGCCAGCGGATTGGTTACAAAAGAAGGTTCGAGGACGGTGAACACCCGCAGGAAGACTGGAATCTGTGGGACAAGATGCTGGAGCAACAAGCCACAGTGGCCAGCCTCAAAGAAGGCTTGCTGTTCTACCGACGGCACCGGGAAAACCATCTGAAATACCCCTGCAGCGAACGGCCTGCCCAAAAGCCCAGCCACGCGCAGCAGGCGACCCAGAGCGCCATGCTGGTTTGAGTTTGGATTCACAGACACCAGAGACCCATGGGCCGTATCAGGCGCCTTCTCCAGCAAGAGCATGTTCGGGTTCTGCCCGCGGAACTGATATGCCCGCTGTGTGAGCGCAAAATTCCACCCAGTCAGCGCGATGCACATCATTTGGTCCCCAAGTCCAAAGGGGGCAGGCACACGGAATACCTGCACCGGATATGCCATCGACAGATTCACGCCCTTTTGACCGAGACTGAATTGGCTCGGCAATTCAACTCGGTAGACGCGTTACTGACGCACCCCGATGTGGCCTTGTTTGTGGCCTGGGTGAAAACCAAGCCCGACGACTTCATGGAGCGAACCCGCAAGAGTCAGCGCATTCGCCCGAAGTGATCCGCATCCATCGGGTACCGCGGGTATCACCGCGCGTCTTTCCCCTGCTCTGCGAACGTTTGCTGCTTGCGTGCTGCGTGATAGGCCGTCAGCACCTGTGTGGCCACCATATCGAGCGCAGGGCGGGTGTTACCTTGCTTGTCGGTCCATACCTTGGGGGTGAGCGCACCGGCTAGGGCAATGGCATCGCCATCGTCCAAGGCCATCAGGGCGGCGCTGGCCTCGGTGGCGAAAGCGATCACGTTGACGATCAGGCTCTCGCCGTCGCCAGAGGTGGCTTTGACCTTGGCTAGTGCAAAGCGGGTACCGTTTTTCCCCTCACGGGTATCTGCCAGGCCTACGAGGTGGCCGGCAATCAGTCCTTCGATCATGCTCACTCCTGGGGACTCAGTTCCAGACGTTTCAGATCAAACCCCTGCTGACCCAACCGGGTCAGCAAGGCCTGATATGCCGCTGACTCTACCTTGGGGCTGCGGGACAGCACCCACAAGTATTCGCGCTTGGGCTCGCTCACGGCCACCAACTGATACTGCGGATCCAGATCAATCACCCAGTAGTCACCCCAGACCATGGGCAGGAAAGACAGCCACGCCGGCGCAAAGCGCACTTGCAGCTTGGGCGAGTTGGCGGGGCCCACTTGGCGGGCGGCTCCCAAAGCCTCGGTCGTCTGGCCATCCGCCGTGACACAGCGGTTCAACACCTGCACAGAGCCGTCCGGCTGGGCTTGGTATTCGGCGCGGGTATTACGCACGCACTTTTTTTGAAAGCTGTTGGGGTACTTGGCAATCTCGTACCAAGTGCCCATGTAGCGGGGCACATCGAGCGAGGCAATCGGCTGCAAGGCCGTTGGCTGGGCGTGGGCCATGGTAGTCCCCATGGCCAGAATTGCAGCACCGCACCAATTAAGCAATAGGTTGTTCATGGAGGCAGTATGCACGGGTGCGCGGCCCGCATCGGGGCTGCACCGAACAGTTTTACAAGGCGTATTCCCGGAGTTGCTCCAGACTGACCCGCTCCAGCGCTTTGGCGTGGGTCGCCTCGAGGTGCACGGGTGGCGCCACACCGGCCTGAAGCGCTTCCAGCCAGCGGTTCACGCACAAGCACCAGCGGTCCCCGGGGCGCAGCCCCACGAAGCGGTATTCCGGGCGCGGGGTGCTCAGGTCATTGCCACGCTGCAGCGAATAGGCCAAAAAGTCTGCGGTGACCTTGGCACACACCACATGGGTGCCGTGGTCGTGCGCATCCGTATTGCAGCAACCATCGCGAAAGAACCCGGTCAGCGGGTCAAACGAGCAGGCTTGCAGGGCAGTACCCAAAACATTCAGGGCGGACATTCTCGACTCGCTTTCAGACAAACAAACAATGGCCCCCAAGGACACGGGGGGGCGCCGATTCCCACAAAATACAGGGCATCGAATGCTGCCACAGTGGCAAGCAACTTTTGTACTTACGGCTATTCAGGACCCGACCATGGACAACGACGACGAACGCTGCTGCGGAACCGGCACCTGCATCATCAATGACGAGGGCCTCTGCTGGTGCGGCCAGCAATGGAATGGCACCGCCATGTGCCGCCCCGG
>JAIXVK010000494.1 GCA_027483085.1 Comamonadaceae bacterium
CGGATTCTCAAAGACGCCAGTGACCACTTGGCCGCCATCACCGGCGCCCAAACCGACCGCATGACCCGGGACGATGGCTGGCGCCTGCTGAGCATCGGCCGGCATGTGGAGCGGCTGAATTTTCTGGCCACTGCCCTGGACCAGTCGCTGGAGACCGGCGCCGTTGACACCGATGGGGGGTTTGAAGCCCTGCTCGGATTGTTTGACAGCACCATCACGTTTCATGCCCAGTACCAGCAGAGCCGCGATGTGGCGGCGCTCATTGACCTGCTGGTGCTGGACCGCGACAACCCGCGCTCACTGGCGTGGGTCGCTCACACGCTGCGGGGCCGCCTGGCCAAACTCGCCCAGAGCCCCGCCCATGAACTCAGTGAAATGAGCTTGCAAGTGCCATCACCCGACCGCTGGGACTTGGCCACTCTGTGTGAAAGCCCGGCCGATGGGCCGGTGATGGGCCCGCTGCGGACGCTCCTCAAGTCCCTATGCCAAGCCGCCTACACGGTGTCTGAGGACATCAGCACCACCTATTTCACCCACTCGGGCGAAACCAAACAAAGTGTGGGTACCTGATGCTGCTGCAAGTCACCCACGAAACCCGCTACGACTACCAACCTGCCGTCGAGACGGCGCAGCATGTGGCCTATCTGGAGCCGCGTGCCCACGGCAGCCAGCATGTGCTGAGCCACAGCCTGATCATCAACCCGCAGCCAGCCCAGCAACGCAGCGCACCGGATGTTTTCGGTAACCAGCGCTGTTTTTTCTCACTGCAGATACCCCATAGCGTCTTGCAGGTGCGGGCTTGCAGTCTGGTGTCTACCCGCGAGCACATCAGCCCGGAGAGCAGTTTGCCCTGGGAGACCCTGCGGGACCGGCTGCGCTTTCAGGCCGGTGCGGCTTACGAGGCTGCTGCAGAGTTTGTATTTGCCAGCCCGTTTGTGCCGCGGCAGCTGGAGTTCTCGGGCTATGCGCGCCCCAGCTTTGTCGCCGGCAGCAGCCTGATCGCAGTAGCCTGCGACCTGATGGAGCGGATCCACACCGACTTCACCTACGAGTCCCACAGCACCCAGATCAACACCCCGGCGCTGCAAGCCCTGGAGCAGCGCAAAGGCGTGTGCCAGGACTTTGCCCACATCATGCTGGCCTGCTGGCGCAGCATGGGCCTGCCTGCCCGCTATGTCAGTGGCTATCTGTTGACCCAGCCTGCGCCCGGACAAGTCAAGCTCATCGGGAGCGACGCGTCCCACGCCTGGGTGAGTGTCTATGTGCCGGACCTTCCCGAGGGTGAGCGCTGGGTGGATTTCGACCCGACCAATAACCGCTGGGGCTGGCACGCCCCCGGGGTCGACTATGTCACCGTGGCTACCGGGCGGGATTTTGGCGACGTGTCGCCGCTGCGGGGCGTCATCCATGGCGGGTCACGGCACACGCTGACGGTGGGTGTCACCGTCGAAGAAATCCGCACCGACAGCCCACCAGCTGCGGCCCCTGCGCATAATGATGCGCCGCAGACCCAAACGCAAACGCAAGGACCTGCGGCGGGCATGTCCCAATCGCAGTCGCAGTCGCAGTCGCAATAAACAAAGTGGCAGCAATCTGCTAGCGATGTTTTGCCCGCCGCGGAATTGCTATACTTTTGATAGCTATAGGCGCTCATTCCATGAGCGCCAGATGCACTTTTTACTTGTAAACCTGAGAGATTTCCCATGAGCATTTACGACAAACTCGCCGCACTCCAGATCACCTTGCCACCTGTTGCAATTCCGGCAGCAGCCTACGTGCCCTTTGTGCAAACCGGCAAGCTCGTGTTCCTGAGCGGCCACATCGCCAAAAAAGACGGCAAGCCCTGGGTCGGCCAGTTGGGCAAAGACACCACCACCGAGCAAGGCAAAGCGGCAGCGCGTGCGATCGCGATCGACCTGATGGGTACCCTGCACGCTGCGGTGGGCGACCTGAACAAGGTCAAACGCATTGTCAAGGTCATGTCTTTGGTGAACTCCACCGGCGATTTCACCGAGCAACACTTGGTGACCAACGGCGCGAGCGAGCTCTTTGGTGAAGTCTTCGGCCCCGAAGTCGGCGCGCATGCCCGCAGCGCCTTCGGTGTCGCCCAGATACCGATGGGGGCGTGCGTGGAAATCGAGCTGATTGCCGAAATCGCCTGATTGGCCATTCCGGTGAACCCATAAAAAAACGCTGCCTCGGCAGCGTTTTTTTTGTGGCCCTTAACGCAGCCTCAGGTGAGGCGCATGGCCCGGCAACTGCGGAGCCACCGGGCGATTGCTGCCAGCATACGCATCTACCTTGAACACGGCTACCGCCTGTGCCAACTGCGCCGCTTGGTCGCGCAGGCTCTCGGCAGCTGCGGCGCTTTCCTCGACCAAGGCAGCGTTTTGCTGGGTCATCTGGTCGAGATTCGAAATGGCGTGATTCACGTCAGCAATGCCGCTGCTCTGCTCGCTCGAGGCGGCTGTGATCTCGCCAATCACATCGACCACCCGGCGAACGCTTTGCACAATCTCTTGCATCGTGGCGCCGGCTGTCGTCACCAGCTGGGTGCCGTGCTCGACCTTGTCGACCGAGGTGCCGATCAAGGTTTTGATTTCTTTGGCGGCCTCAGCGCTGCGCCCGGCAAGCGATCGAACTTCGGACGCCACCACCGCAAAGCCCCGCCCTTGCTCACCGGCCCGGGCAGCCTCGACCGCAGCATTCAGGGCAAGGATGTTGGTCTGAAAGGCGATCCCATCAATGACACTGATGATGTCGGCGATTTTTTTGCTGCTGGCATCGATCTCTTGCATGGTCTGCACCACCTGGGTCACGACGTCGCCGCCGCGCTGCGCGACGCTGGAAGCGTTGGCAGCCAGGGTACCGGCCTGGCGGGCGTTGTCAGAGCTCATGCGCACGGCTTGGGTCAAGCTGTCCATGCTGGACGCGGTAGACGCCAGGTTGCTCGAGGTTTCTTCGGTGCGGTGGGCCAAATCGTTATTGCCCGTGGCAATTTCGCTGCTCGCGGTGGCGATGCTGTCGGTGCTGTGGCGCACCTGGGCCACCATGAGCGACAAGGCCCGGTTCATCGCAGCCAGAGAGCGCATCAAATCGCCGAACTCATCCGCCCTTGACTCGTCGACCGCAGAGCTCAAATCGCCCTCTGCGATACGGGCTGCCAAGGCATTGGCCTGTGACAAGGGTTGCTTGATCGAACGGATCAAGAACCCCGCCCCGAGCAAAATCCCGACGATCAGCACCACCAGCCCGCCGGCAGACATGACGATCAGTTTGCGGCCTTCCGACTCAAAGTTCTCACGCAGGCCCTCGCTGGCTGCGTCTTGCATGGCTACAAATTCGGCATGGCCTTGCTGCAGGGCCATGACTGCGGGGCGGTATTGGGTCTCCACAAACACCGGCATTTCTGCCGGTTTGGTGACCTTGAGCAAGGCCGTCTGGCTGGTCAAATCCTGCAACGTCTTGCGCAACGACGCAATTTTGGCAAGCTGCTGCCGGTCTTTTTCGCTGAGGTCACTGGCTTCGATGGTCTTTTGCAGCTCTTCAATGCGGCTGTTGCTCGCGCTGATTTCATCTTTGAAGGCTTTGGCCACACCCGGGTCGGTGGACACCACCACCGCGTACGCGCGGGTGGCATTGACATCTTCCAGCGCCGCCAGCTGGTTGGCGTGCTTGATTTGGGTGACCATGGTGGCATTCACCGCGCCATAGGCTTCGCGCGACTTGCGCGACTGCAAAGCGGTAAACGCAATGATGAGCGCCAACGAAACGACCATGACCGCCATGGCCGACCACAGCTTGGTGGCCAGCCGCATCCGGTTGAACTGCATTCCAATCTCCTTTAATTATTCTGTAATTTAACCACGGGGTAACCGGTTACAGAATGGAGAAAAGACGGGGATTTACCCTGCCAGCCGCCAGATTCCTTGATCACTCACCGCGGCCAGCTGCGAAGCTGATACAAGGTCCGGCGCGATTTCGGCCAAGGGCATC
>JAIXVK010000039.1 GCA_027483085.1 Comamonadaceae bacterium
ACCTCGACACCGGTGCCCTCGGCCACATGCATCACCGCCTGCGTGACGGAGCGCAAATTGCCCATGCCGTAGTCAACGACAGCGACCTTTTTCATCAGAGCGAACCTTTGGTGGAGGGAATCACGCCCAAGGCGCGCGGATCAAACTCCAGCGCGGAGCGCAGCGCGCGGGCAAAGGCCTTGAACACGGTCTCGGCCTGATGGTGGGCATTTTCGCCCTTGAGGTTGTCAATGTGCAAAGTCACCGAGGCGTGGTTCACAAAACCCTGGAAGAACTCGTGAGTCAGCTGGGTGTCAAACGCGCCGATCATGCCGCTCTTGAAGGGCACGTGCATTTCCAACTGGGGCCGGCCGGAAAAGTCGATCACGACTCGGCTCAGCGCTTCGTCCAAGGGCACATAGGCGTGGCCATAGCGGCGGATGCCTTTCTTGTCGCCCACAGCCTTGGCAAAGGCCTGGCCCAGAGTGATGCCCACATCTTCAACAGTGTGGTGGCCGTCAATGTGCAAGTCGCCTTCGGCTTCGATGTCGAGGTCAATCAACCCGTGGCGGGCGATCTGGTCGAGCATGTGGTCGAAAAAGCCAATGCCGGTGGACAGCCGGCTCACACCTGCGCCGTCCAGGTTCACGCGCACGCGGATCTTGGTTTCCGCGGTGTTGCGGGACACTTCGGCAATGCGCGCAGGCATGGCCGCGGGAATTTCGGTAACGGGGTAGTTGGTGCTCATAAGGTTTCCTGCAAGGCCTGAATCAATTGGGCGTTTTCTTCGGCGGTGCCGACGGTCAAACGCAAACAGCGGGCCAGCAATGGGTGCATTTTAGAAACGTTCTTGACCAGCACCCCGCGCGCCTTCAAACCGTCGAATATTTTTTGAGCGGCATCGTCCGCGCCGGGGAAGCGCACCAGCACCATGTTGGCATCGCTATCCCAGGCCTTCACACCGGGCATGGCGCGCAACGCTCCTAAAAGAATAGCGCGCTGCGTACATATTTCTTGGGCTTGCACGGCAAAAGCATCTTGATGCTCCAGGGCGAACAAGGCGCACTCGTAGTTCAGCACGCTGATGTTGTAAGGCGGGCGCACCTTATCCACCTGCGCAATCAGGGCGGCGGGGCCGGTCATGTAGCCCAGGCGCACACCGGCCAAGCCGAACTTGCTGAGCGTACGCATCAGCACCACATGGGGGTGTTCGGCGGGGTTCGCGCGGATCACATCCATGTAGGTGCGGCTGGAGAACGGCTGGTAGGCCTCGTCCACCGCCACGATGCTGCCCGCCTGCTTGGCTGCGGCAATCACAGCGGCCATGGCGTCGGCGTCCCACAAATTGGCGGTGGGGTTATTGGGGTAGGCCAGGTACACGATGGCGGGCTGTTTCTCGGCAATGGCCTGCACCATGGCGGGCACATCGAGGGCAAAGTCTTCGGTCAGCGGCACGCCCACAAAGTCCAGCCCCTGCAGCTGGGCGCTCATTGCGTACATCACAAAACCGGGCGTGGGCGCCAGCACCATAGGGCGTGCCTCGCCGGGCTGGGCCGGCACGTCGCAGGCCATGGAGAGCAGCGAGATCAGCTCGTCCGAGCCATTGCCCAGCATGATGTCGTGGCCCGCGGGCATGCCCACGTACTGCGCCAAGGCGGCGCGTAGGTCGTTGACCCGGCCGTCGGGGTAGCGGTTGAGCGCCAGCGCGCCCAGGCGTTGGCCCAACTCGGCTTGCAGGTGGGGTGGCAGAGAAAACGGGTTCTCCATGGCGTCGAGCTTGACCATGCCTTTCGAGTCCTGGACCGCGTAGGCATGCATGCCCTGCACGTCTTGGCGAATGCGGCGCGCAATCAGCGCCTGAACGTCAGCAGCAAAGTCGGCAGAGGTTGTCATGCTAGGGCTTTCAAAAACTAGTCGGCCAGCGCCAGATCAGCAGGCGTGGCTTGCAGGGGGTTGAGAATGGTGATGCCATCGATCTGCTGGCCGTGCTGCAAGTCAAACGACAGCACATGACTCGCGCCGCTCTGCGCAGCAGCGGCAACGATGAGCGCATCCCAATACCGCAAGCCGAAGCGGGCTTCCACGCCCCAGGCGGTTTCCACCGTCTGGTGGTCAATCTGCCAAGGCTGCCAGAGCTGGTAGCGGCGCAGCTTGGCGCGTGCATCGCCCTGTGGCATGGCGAAGTGGCGGGTGGCACCCACGTAATAGGCGTTGAGCACCTGCGTGCTCAAGCGCCCTGCCCTGTGTTGCCACAAGGCTTGGAGCCATTCGCGGACGCGGGTTTGGCGAGGAGCATCGAACGCATCATCGGCAGCCAACAGCACGTTAGTGTCCACAAAGACGATGGTGCCAGATGTGTCGAGTGGGCTAGCCATTGTTCAGGTCCCGCGCCGGATAGGCCTTGCCATCCGAGCTAAAGCTGGAGGTATCCGCCACCCAATCGCGCTGGGCGCGGGCGTAGGCGTCGTCGTGCTGCATCTTATCGGTCAACATCTCGCCCACCAGTCGCGACACACTGGTATTGCGGCGCGCCGCCTCGATCCGCACCCATTCCAGGGTGGCGTCTTCGACGGTGATGGTGACGTTTTTCATCGCGAATGCAGTTTACACGAAATTCGTGCTGCACGAAGTTCGTGTTTATTTTGACCTACCGGTGATACTCAGGGAGTAACCCAGCGCGCCCCTCGTGCTTCAGCTCGGATGCGTCCGATTGAATTCCGAGGCCGTATATTGCACACAGATGACTTTTGCACCGGGGTTGGCGCTATTTGCCACCGTGCCGGGTCCGTTGGAAACACTGAAAATTGGGGCCACCACATGCTGCTAAAAGCCTTTTTCGCTCTGCTATTGATTCTGGGGATGCCCACCAAGGGCACAGCAGAGCCGGCAGCCGCCACCACGATCGTGCTGGCCGGGGAAGACGACTGGCCTCCTTACAGCTTTGCAGACAAACGCTCGCTTGGCGCGGGACACGAACCCACCGGCTTTAGCCCCCGGTTGATACGGGCGGCGTTCGCCAGCCAAGGCGTCAATGTGCGGTTTATTTCCGTGCCGTTTTCCCGGTGCATGCGATTGGCACTCACAGACCAGGTGGCAGGCTGCTTCAATGCCAGCATCACCAATGAAAACCGGAACGATTACATCTGGCACTCGCCCCCGATGTTCAAAGAAGAGCTGTCTATTTTTGGTGCGCCAGGCAACGACGCCACCCAGCTGACTCTGGCAGACCTGCGGGGCAAAAATGTCGCTATCACCAACGGCTACACCTACCCCAGCGCCTTTGTGAACGATTCACGCATTAGCAAGTTCCCCGCGAATTCTGACGACAACCTCATTCAAATGTTTTTGAGCAAGCGCGTGGACTATGTCGTCATGAATCGCACTCCGGGTTGGCTGCGGATTGATGCCACCGACGCAGCGCGTGGCCGACTGGTGCACCGGGGCGCTTTGTCCGCTGATGAGTTCTGGATCGCTTTTTCGAAAAAGTACCCGGGAGCGCAACAGGCGTCTGACACCTTCGGCAAGGGCCTGACCCAAATGCGCAACAACGGAAGCTACCAAGCCATGCTGGACGAATTCCGCAAGCAGGTGAAATTCCGTTAAGAAGCGATCAAAAGCCTCTGTGGTGTAGCAACGGCTCGCGCATGCGGGCGCTCAGAGACAGGGATACACCGTCCCCAGCGCATTCACCACCACCAGCTGCACCGGCATATCGGCCTCGTAGAGGTCGGCGTTGCGCTTCAGTTCGGTGGTGTACAGGTTCTTGGCCATGCTGGGCTCCAGACGGCGACCATTGAGGCAGATGCTGGGAGTGGCACCGCCGCGCACCGCTTGGGTGTGGGCCTCGAGCGCTCCTTCCATGACACCGACCAGGTAGTAGTCGGTATAGGTGCTGCCTTGTTTCTCGGTCTTCTCGAGGGCCCGCATTTCGCGGATGGTCATGGCCTGGGCCGCAGAGGCCGCGGCAAGGCACAGTGCGAAGCACGCAGCGGATTGCCGCAGCGTGGAAAAGGTGTGGGGGGGTGTGAAGTGTGGTGCGCATAGGGCTTGGTCGTCCTGATGCGCTCATTCTTACTTCAATCGCATTTCCGCCGCACGTGCATGGGCTTGCAGGCCCTCGCCGTGGGCCAGCACCGAGGCAATCTGCCCCAATGCTTGGGCGCCCTGCTCGCTCACTTCGATGAGGCTGCTGCGCTTCTGGAAGTCGTACACGCCCAGCGGGCTGCTGAAACGCGCGGTACCGCTGGTAGGCAGCACGTGGTTGGGGCCAGCGCAGTAGTCGCCCAGGCTCTCGGACGTGTAGGCGCCCAAGAAGATGGCGCCAGCGTGCTTGAGCAAAGGCTCCCAGCGGTGCGGGTCGTTGCTGGAGACTTCCAGGTGCTCGGGCGCGATACGGTTGCTGATCTCGCAGGCCTCTTCCATGCTGCGGGTCTGGATCAGTGCACCACGGCCGGTGAGGCTCTTGGCAATGATCTCGGCGCGCGGCATGTCAGGCAGCAGTCGGTTGATGCTCTGTTGCACTTGCTCGATATAGGCAGCGTCGGGGCACAACAGAATGCTTTGCGCCAGCTCGTCGTGCTCGGCCTGGCTGAACAGGTCCATCGCCACCCAGTCAGGCGGCGTGGTGCCGTCGGCCAGCACCAGAATCTCGCTGGGGCCGGCAATCATGTCGATGCCCACGGTGCCGAACACACGGCGCTTGGCGGCGGCTACATAAGCGTTACCGGGGCCGGTGATTTTGTGCACGGCGGGGATAGTGGCAGTGCCATAGGCCAATGCGGCCACCGCTTGCGCGCCGCCGATGGTGAAGGCGCGGGTCACGCCAGCCACATAGGCGGCAGCCAGCACCAAGGCGTTTTTCTCGCCCTTGGGGGTGGGCACCACCATGATGATTTCGCCGACCCCTGCCACGTGGGCGGGGATGGCGTTCATCAGCACGCTGCTGGGGTACGCCGCTTTGCCGCCGGGCACATAAATGCCCACACGGTCCAGCGGCGTGACTTTTTGGCCCAAGAGCGTGCCGTCTTCGTCACGGTAGGTCCAGCTCTCGCCGGAGGCCTTCTTTTGTGCTTCGTGATAACTGCGCACCCGCTTTGCAGCGGCCTCCAGCGCAGCGCGCTGGTCTGCAGGGATGCTGTCGAACGCCGCTTTGAGCTCGGCTTGGGTCAGCTCCAGCGCCTTCATGTCGGTGGCGCTCAGGCCATCGAAACGGGCGGTGTACTCCAGCACGGCCGCATCGCCGCGCTGCTGCACGTCGGCCAGGATGTCGGCCACGCGCTGCTCGATGGCGGCATCGGTGTCGGCAGACCAATGCAGGCGCGCCTTGAATTCAGCCTCAAAAGTGGCGCTAGCGCTTGATAAACGTACGGGAGCAGCTACAAAAGTCATAGCAAATGGGTTTCCGGAGTTACTGGCCTACGGCGCCGGCAAAGGCGTCGATGATCTTGCGGATGGGTTCTTGTTTGAGCTTGAGCGCGGCCTGATTCACCACCAGGCGGGAGCTGATGTCCATGATGCGCTCTACCTCGACGAGGTGGTTGGCCTTGAGGGTATTGCCGGTGGAGACCAGATCCACAATCGCGTCGGCCAGGCCGACCAAGGGTGCCAGCTCCATGCTGCCGTAGAGCTTGATCAAATCCACGTGCACGCCCTTGCTGGCGAAAAACTCGCGGGCAATCGCCACGTACTTGGTAGCCACCTTGAGCCGCGAGCCCTGCTTGACGGCAGACGCGTAGTCAAAGTCGGCACGCACCGCCACGCTGATGCGGCACTTGGCGATCTGCAAATCCAACGGCTGGTAGAGGCCTTGGCTACCGTGCTCCAGCAAAGTGTCTTTGCCGGTGATGCCGAGGTCGGCGCCGCCGTATTGCACATAAGTGGGCACGTCGGTCGCGCGGACCACCAGCACGCGCACGTTGGGCTGGTTGGTGTCCAGAATCAGCTTGCGGGACTTCTCGGGGTCGTCCAGCACCTCAATGCCAGCGGCTTTGAGCAGCGGCACGGTTTCTTCAAAAATACGGCCTTTGGACAGGGCCAGGGTGATCATGTCTGCGCTCATGGCGGGCTCTCGGAGTTGCGTGCGCCTCAGGCGGACTGGGCTGCCCATTCGGTGGGCGAGAAAGTTTTCATCGACAAGGCGTGAACCTCGTCGGTTTGCATGCGGTTGCCCAAGGTGGCGTACACCAAACGCTGGCGCTGGACGAGGCGTTTGCCTTCGAATTCGGGCGACACGATGGTGGCGTACCAGTGGCGGCCATCGCCTTCGAGCGCGCAATGGTCACAGGCGAGGCCTGCAGTGATAAGGGCTTGGAGTTGGTCTGCGGTCATAAGAATCTCAGCTGCGGATTTTGTAGCCGCTGCGCAGCAGTTGAAGGGCAATCAGGCTCACCACCACGGTGGCGCCGCCAACGACAGCAAGGCTCATCCACGGGGACACGTCGCTGATGCCAAAGAAGCCGAAGCGGAAGCCGTCGATCATGTAGAAAAACGGGTTGAAGTGGCTCACCCCTTGCCAGAACGCGGGCAAGGAATGGATGGAATAAAACACGCCGCTCAAGAACGTCATGGGCATGACCACAAAGTTTTGGAAGGCGGCCAGCTGGTCGAACTTCTCGGCCCACAAGCCGGCAATCAGCCCCAACGCAGCCATCAGGGTCGCGCCCAGAATGGCGAACACCAAGATCCACACCGGCGCTGCATAGCTCATGGGAGTGAAGAAAGCCGCCACCACAAACACGCCCAGCGCCACCACCAAACCACGAATCACAGCGGCACCCACATAGGCCACAAACCAGTTGAAATACGACAGCGGTGTGAGCAACAAGAACACCAGGTTACCCATGACCTTACTCATGATGAGCGAGGACGAGCTGTTGGCAAACGCGTTTTGCAGCAGGCTCATCATCGCCAGGCCAGGCACCAGAAAAGCGGTGTAACTTACTTGGTCATACACCTTCACATGGCTCTCCAGCGCGTGGCCGAAGATCAACAGGTACAACATGGCCGTGAGTACCGGCCCGGCGATCGTTTGCGCCGCAACTTTCCAGAAGCGCAGGGTCTCTTTGTAGAGCAGAGTTTGCCAGCCGTTCATGCTTGTGCTCCTTGCTTGTTCATGATGTCAAGGAACACGTCTTCCAGATCGGCCTTGCGGATCTCTACGTCTTCCACCGCGACGCCGGCTTGGCGCACAGCTGCAAGGTAGTTTTCGATTTCGAGAGCGTTGTTGGCAGGCAGCTGGACGATACGGCCGGTGGTACGGGCGCGCGCGGCCAACGCAGCCGGCAATGCATCGGCCGTCTTGAAGCGCAGCACATTGCTGCTGGCGGCCTTGAGCAGGTCGCTGGTTTTGTCCAACGCCACAATGCGGCCGGTCTTGAGCATGGCAATGCGCCCGCACAAGGCTTCGGCCTCTTCAAGGTAGTGGGTGGTCAGCAGCACCGTGCTGCCCTGTTTGTTGAGGTTGGCGACAAACTGCCACAGCGTCTGGCGCAATTCCACATCCACACCCGCAGTGGGCTCGTCCAACACGATAACGGGGGGTTTGTGCACCAAAGCCTGCGCCACCAGCACACGGCGCTTCATGCCGCCGGAGAGTTGGCGCATATTGGCATTGGCCTTGTCGGCCAGGCCCAGGCCTTCCAGCAGCTCATCCACCCAGGCGTCGTTATTTCGCAGACCGAAATAGCCGGACTGGATGCGCAGCATTTCGCGCACATTAAAAAACGGATCAAACACCAGCTCCTGGGGCACCACGCCCAGTTTGCGGCGTGCATCGGCGTAGTCGGTCTGTACATCGCTGCCCAACACTTGCACATGGCCACTGGTGGGGCGTGACAAGCCTGCCAGCATGCTGATCAAGGTGGTTTTGCCCGCTCCATTGGGGCCGAGGAGACCAAAAAATTCGCCCTCTTCGATGTTGAGACTGACGTTATCGACTGCCTTGAAGGTGGAGCCTTTCGGCCCCTTGGGCGAGGGATACGTCTTGGAGATGGATTGGAAGGAGATGGCGGGCATAAAGAACCCGCGATTTTACGCTGCCGGTCTCAGGCGGGCTTGAGCAGAGCGTCAATCCCGTACAGGGCGGCCAGATCGCGCAAACGGGCCGGAAGCTTTTGCACCGCAAACATCTTGCCGGCCTTGGCGCACTCGCGCCGCAGCTCCAGCAAGACGGCCAGCGCAGATGAGTCGAAGCGCTGCAAACGCTCGCCATCGACCACCACCGTACTGGCCTCGTGCTGCAACCCATCCCGCAGTTCGGACAAACAGGCTGGAGCGACCTCGTGGGTCATGGTGGCAGGCAGCTTAAGCACATCAGCCTTTCTTGGCGTTCGCCTTGTTTTGTTCAGCCAGGGCATCGATCAGACCATCGACGCCTTTGGCATTGATCTGCTGGGCAAATTGACTGCGATACGTTTCGACCAGCCACACACCCAGCACGTTCAGGTTGTAAATCTTCCAGCCGGCACCGACACCCGGGGTCTTTTCCAAACGGTAGTCGAGCTGGATGGGATCACCCTTGCCTTTAATTTCGGTACGAACCACCACTTCTTTATCCTCAGGCGCAGCGCGCAGAGGTTTCATGGCAATACTTTGGTCGCTGACTTGCGCCAATGCACCGGCATAGGTGCGGACCAACAGGGTTTTGAACTCCTCTTGCAAGCGCTTTTGCTGCTCGGGGCTCGCCTGGCGCCAACCAGGTCCGACGGCGGAAGCTGTCATGCGCTGGAAGTTCACATTGGGCATGATGCGCGAATCCACCAAGGCCACAATTTTGCTGGTGTCACCCGCACGCAATGTCTTGTCGGCTTTGATGGTGTCCAACACATCAACCGAGAGGCGCTTGATCAGGGCATCGGGAGCCTCGTCATCCGCATGGACCGGGCTGCTGACCAAACCACCCAAGGCGGCGACCAGCACCAGTGCGCCACTTAAAAAACCACGTTTTTTCAACATTACTCTTTTCCTCAAACAGTGCCAGATTATCGTTTTTGCGGGAAACGCCCCACAAAGACGGCTACGACCTTACGGCTCCGAGGGTTCCTCGTCGGGCGGATTGCCGTCATACACCTGATAACGCTGGCGCTGCAAATACGCATCACGGGTAAACGAGTAGCGATCAAGCGCGGCACCACTTACTACATCTTCAGCCCCCAGAAAACCGGCACGTGTATCGACCAGATCGACCACGGTGAGTCCGGTGCGGGTTGCTTCGTCGCCCAATTGGTTCACCAGATTACCGCGGTTGTCGATCGGCAAGGCGCCCACCTCGCGCAATGTGTAGGGCCCCAGCAGGGGCAACACAACATAAGGACCGGCACCGACGCCCCATCGCCCCAGCGTGATGTTGAAGTTTGCAGGATGCTTTTCAATATTCAGGTCACTGGCCACATCGACCAAGCCGCCGAGGCCAAGGGTGGTATTCACCATGACACGCCCGACGCTGTCACCAAACGCCTGACCACGCAATTGCAACGCGTTGTTGACGGCAGACCAGACGTCATCCAGGTTTGCAAAAAAATTCTTGATGCCCTTGCGCCCCAAGGCAGGCACGGTGTTGACATAAGCCGTCGCCGCAGGCTTGAGCACGGCGCGGTCTACCGCATCGTTGAAACCAAACACGGTGCGATTGATCGACTCCAAAGGGTCGCGCGGGTCAGGGTTGGCAACCGTGGCGCAGCCTTGGAGCAAAGCCACCAGGGTGATGCCCAGCATCCAGCGGATCGAGGGGCGCATCATGGTGACTCTTTGGCGGATGGGCCGTCCGCCGCTTTGCTATACAGGAACTGACTGATCAGGTTCTCCAACACCACCGCGCTTTGGGTAGTGCTGATGACATCGCCCGCCACGAGGTTGGCGCTGTCAGCACCGGCTTCAATGCCGATGTACTGCTCGCCGAGCAAACCGCTGGTCAATATCTTGAGCGAGCTGTCTTTGGGGAATACGAACTGCTTGTCCATCGACAGGTTTACTTTGGCCTGAAAGGTTTTGTCATCAAACCCGATGGACTCCACCCGACCGACCACGACACCGGCGCTTTTGACGGCCGCTTTGGGCTTGAGGCCACCGATATTGTCGAACTTGGCTGTCACGGGGTAGCCTTTGTCGACACTGAAGCTCAACAAATTGGCGGACTGCAGTGCCAGAAACACCAGCGCCAAGGCGCCGAGCGAGACAAACAAGCCCACCCACACATCATTTTTTGAACGCTGCATTTTCCCCCCTCAAATACTAAACATCATGGCCGTCAGGATAAAGTCCAAGGCCAACACGGTAAGCGACGCCACCACCACGGTCCGGGTCGTGGCACGGGCCACCCCCTCGGGTGTCGGCTGCGCTTCAAAACCCTGCAACAAGGCGATAAAGCTCACGGCAAAACCAAACACTACGCTCTTGAGCACCCCGTTACCCACATCAACCCAGGCATCCACACCGCTCTGCATCTGGCTCCAGAATGCGCCGGAATCAATCCCGATCATCGGCACGCTGACCACCCAGCCCCCCAGCACACCCACCGCACTGAAAATGGCCGCAAGGATAGGCATGGCAATGACAGCCCCCCAAAACCGAGGCGCCAAAATACGGGCCACCGGGTCGACTGCCATCATCTCCATGGCGCTTAGCTGCTCACCCGCCTTCATCAGGCCGATTTCTGCGGTGAGCGAAGTGCCCGCGCGGCCTGCAAACAACAGCGCGGTCAGCACCGGGCCAAACTCCCGCACCAAACTCAAGCTGATCAGCATACCCACCGAGTCTGCAGCGCCAAAGCGCTGCAAGCCATAGTAGTACTGCAAGCCCATCACGAAGCCCACAAAAACGCCCGACACCGCAATGATGGCCAGCGAGTAGTTACCCATGAAGTGAATCTGGTCGCGCAACAACGCCGGACGGCGCAGCACCGCTCCCAAGGAGGCGACCAAGCGGAAGAACAAGCGGGCACCCGCACCCGCGTCCGCCAGCTTGCTGCGCACGGCATAGCCCAATTCAGCCGGTTGCAAGAACTTCATGAAGGGGCCCCGACAGAAAAATCCGCATCCACAGGGGCGGCAGGGTAATGGAAGCGCACCGGACCTTCGGGGAGCGCATTCACGAACTGATGGACCAAAGGATCGACACTGTCACGCACCTCTTGGGGCGTGCCTTGTGCCGCAATTTTGCCGTTGGCCAAAATAATGACTTGGTCTGCGATGTGGAAGGTTTCTTCCAGATCGTGCGACACCACAATGCTGGTCAGGCCCATTGCATCGTTGAGTTGGCGGATCAGGCGGGCGGCGGTACCCAATGAAATCGGGTCCAAACCTGCAAACGGTTCGTCATACATCACCAACTCGGGGTCCAAGGCGATGGCACGGGCCAGTGCGACGCGGCGCGCCATGCCGCCGGACACTTCGGACGGCATCAAGTCCCGGGCGCCCCGCAGGCCCACTGCATTGAGCTTCATCAGCACGATGTCGCGGATCAAGGCCTCGGGCAATTCGGTGTGCTCACGCAGCGGAAAGGCCACGTTGTCAAACACGCTCAAGTCGGTGAACAAGGCACCAAACTG
>JAIXVK010000113.1 GCA_027483085.1 Comamonadaceae bacterium
CCGCAGGAAGGCGTCCGGCAATTCCTTCTCGTTGTTCGACGTGATGAACACCAGCGGGCGGTGTCGGGCCTTCACGAGCTCGCGGGTCTCGTAGACGTAGAACTCCATGCGGTCGAGTTCTCGCAGGAGGTCGTTCGGGAACTCGATGTCGGCCTTGTCGATCTCGTCGATCAGCAGCGCCACCGGCTGTTCGGCGGTGAACGCCTGCCACAGCACGCCGCGCACGATGTAGTTGCGGATGTCCCGCACGCGTTCTGCGCTGTCCGGGTCGGCCAGCTGGCTGTCCCGCAGGCGGCTGACCGCGTCGTATTCATAGAGCCCCTGCTGCGCCTTGGTGGTGCTCTTCACGTGCCATTGGAGCAGGGGCAGGCCAAGGCTTCGGGCCACTTCCTCGGCGAGCATCGTCTTGCCGGTTCCGGGCTCGCCCTTGACGAGCAGAGGGCGCTGCAGGGTGATGGCGGCATTGACCGACAGCATCAGGTCCTGGGTGGCAACGTAGTTGGAGGTACCGGTGAATTTCATAGCAAAAGCGTCTGTGTTGCTGCTTGATAGCGATCAAACATAGGGGTTCTACGGAGGGCCTTCTCGATATAATGGTTTCACAAAACCACCACGTCATCACTCTGTGATTGTCATCGCAAAATGAACAAACTTCTCTTGTCGCTGTCCGCCGCGCTTGTCGCTTCTGTGACCGTTTTCGCTGCTCATGCTGAGGGTGTGCAGGGTGACGTGAAGGCGGGAGCCAAAAAGAACGCCATGTGTATTGGCTGCCATGGCATCGTGGGTTACCAGTCCAGCTTCCCTGAAATCCACAAGGTGCCCAAGATTTCCGGGCAAACCGGCCAGTACATTGCGGCCTCCTTGAATGCCTACAAGAAGGGCGAGCGCAAGCATCCCTCCATGAAGGGTATTGCTGCCTCCTTGACCGACCAAGACATCGCGGACTTGGCGGCTTATTACGAAGCCAGCGGTGTGGTGGCCGGTGCCCCTGCATTGGGCAAAGCGCCGGCAGCCTCTGAAAAGGTCAACGCACTGCTGACCAAAGGTAACTGCGCCTCTTGCCACGGCGAGTCTTTGAGCAAGCCTATCGACCCGACTTACCCCAAAATTGCCGGCCAGCACAGCGATTACCTGTTTGTTGCGCTCAAGGCTTACAAGGTTGAAGGCAACGCCAACATCGGTCGCGGCAACGCCATCATGGGTGGTATTGCCAAGCAGTTCAGCAACGCTGAACTCAAAGAGCTGGCGAATTACGTGGGTTCCTTGCCCTCCGATTTGCAAGTGGTGCCGCAAAACCGGTTCAAGTAATCGTCACTGCCCCCCTCAACAAAAAGCCGCTGTTTCAGCGGCTTTTTGTTTGGGTGCACGTTAAACCCGTACCGGGTGGATCTGGATGACAGGTTTGTTTTGCCCGCCCGCGACGTAGTAGCTGGGGCATTGGTATCGGGCGATGTCATGGCCGTGCAGCGGAAACGAACCGCAGTTGGACCAACGGCGCAGAGGGGAGTGGTAGATACCGCACTGAAATTTTTCCGCGCCTGCAGGCTCCAGAAACATGCATTGGTGGTTCATGCAGCAGTTGCCGCACTGCACGCATTCACCTTCAATGTGCTCCGGCACTTGTT
The DNA here is from genome assembly GCA_027483085.1 of Comamonadaceae bacterium. GTDB lineage: Bacteria > Pseudomonadota > Gammaproteobacteria > Burkholderiales > Burkholderiaceae_C > Allorhodoferax. Next base: position 1,626 of record JAIXVK010000113.1, read on the forward strand.
TCACCTGGCCAGCCACGTCCCGGAAGTAATGCAGTGCAGGGCCCTGCCGCAGCGCCTGAATGTGGGTCAGCGTTTTGCGCATGGTGGTCCGGTAGCGGAGCAGGTATCGTCGCCGCCAAAACACCAGGCTGGCCACAACCGGAGCCACCGGAACGCTGAGATACGCGCAGCCAATCAGTGCATGGGTGGCCCAGTGGGCAAGTCGGTGTCGCAAGGCAGGCTCCGGTAGCAAGTTTCGCAGCATGCTAGGGACGGATTGCGGCAAATCCATGACACGGCTGCGTCACGGGGCGTGTCACGCAGGCTTCATAACCCACGGGCAGCATGCGCAGCTTTACTCTCCGCAACGCCATGCCGAACTCCAGCCGCCCCATGCCCCGAGCGTTCTACTTGCTGTTGGGTGTTCAATTTCTTTCCACGCTTGCGGACAACGCGTTTTTGATTGTGGCGATCGCCCGGGTGATGGAGTTGGCAGAGGCGGATTGGCGGATACCAATGCTCAAAATCGGCTTCACCGTTTTCTATGTGGTGTTGGCACCGTTTGTGGGGCCTGCGTCAGATGCATTCCGCAAAGGGCGGGTGATGGTGTTGTCCAACGCATTCAAGGTCATCGCCATGTTGCTATTGCTGCAGGGGGCGGATCCTCTGCTGGCCATTGCAGTGGCGGGGTGGGGCGCCGCCCTCTACGCGCCGGCGAAATACGGGTTGATGACCGAGTTGCTGCCGCCCGCAGCGCTGGTGCGTGCGAATGGATTTTTTGAGGGAGCCACGGTGTGTGCCGTTATCTTGGGCACGGTTCTGGGGGGACTCTTGATCAGCCCCCTGTTGCTAGGCTGGCAGCCCGCTGAGGGCAGTGCTTACGCGGGGGGCATGGTGGTCTTGCTGTTGTTGAACAGCATTGCCATGGTGGTGTGCCTCTGGATCCCCGATAGCGGTGCCCGCTACGATGCCCATTCGATTCACCCGCGTACGTTGGTGGTGCGGTTCTGGCGCGAAAACCTGGTGCTCTGGCGCGACAAGGTCGGGGGCATGTCCATGGCGGTGACCACCTTGTTGTGGGGGGTAGGCGCTACGCTGCAACTCGTGGTGTTGCGTTGGGCGCATGAGGCGTTTGGCCTGCCGCTGGATCAAGCAGCCTACCTGCAGGGGGTAACCGCTCTGGGTGTCGTGGTCGGCGCCATGGCTGCGAGCCGATTTGTGGTGCTGGAGCGTGCTGTCCATCTGCTACCGCTGGGGCTGCTGCTGGGTGTCGTAATACCGATGATGTTGTGGGTGCAGTCGATCTATGCCGCCGCGGTGCTGATGATCGTGGTGGGCGCCATGGCGGGGTTTTTTGTGGTCCCCATGAACGCGCTGCTGCAGCATCGGGGCTACACCCTGCTCACAGCGGGGCGCTCGATTGCGGTGCAGGGTTTTAATGAAAACGCAGGCATGCTGGTCATGCTGGTGGTCTACGCCGGTGTCACTGCGCTCAACCTGCCTTTGCACACCTTGATATGGGGCTTTGGCGTCATGGTGGTTGTGGGGATGGCGCTGGTGTGTGGGCTCTACCGCGGGCAATGGTGGCCGCTGCGGGTGGCGTGAGCGACGCCAAACTGTCAAAAAAGCATCATCAAGCTGTTATGTGCGGTGCCTAGTCTCGGGTGTGTGAAAACCTCCGACGACCTCCTCATCGAGTCCTTCGCTCCGCAGCTCTCCAGTTTGCGGATTGCCGTCGTGACAGAAACCTTCCCACCCGAAGTCAATGGTGTGGCCATGACGCTGGGGTGGCTTGTCAACGGCATGCTGCAAAAGGGCCACTCGGTGCAGGTGGTGCGACCGCGCCAGCCGCGCGAGCAGGCCACGGTGCAGCACGAGGCCTTAGACGAGGTGCTTTCCAAAGGCGTGCCCTTGCCGGCTTACGGTGAGCTGCGATTCGGCATGCCCTCCAAAAGCCGTCTGATCAAGCTCTGGGGGGAGCGCCGGCCCGACATCGTGCATGTGGTCACCGAGGGCCCGCTGGGCTGGTCCGCGGTCGCGGCAGCCCGGAAGTTGCAGCTGCCGATCACCAGCTCGTTTCACACCAATTTTCATAGCTATTCGCAGCACTATGGCATTGGCCTCCTGAAGACGTCGATCGAGTCTTACCTGCGCAAACTGCACAACCGCACCCAAGCCACCATGGTGCCCACTCGCAGCCTGGTGCAGGACTTGACCGCACGCGGCTACGAGAACGTGACGCTGCTGTCCCGTGGCGTGGCGCTCGAGCAGTTTGGCCCACAACACCGGTCTGATGCGCTGCGCCGCCAATGGGGCGTGCAGGGCGATGAGCCCGTCATCCTGCTGGTGGGGCGCTTGGCCAAAGAGAAAAACGTGGGGCTGGTGGTGGCCGCTTTCCGGGCGATCAAGGCACGGGTCCCTGATGTCAAACTGGTGTTCGTGGGCGATGGCCCTTTGCGCAAAGCGCTGACCGAGGCGTGCCCGGAAGCACACTTTGCCGGTGTGCAAAAAGGCGGCGACCTCGCGGTGCACTATGCCTCGGCCGACCTGTTTTTGTTCCCCAGCATGACCGAGACCTATGGCAATGTGGTGCCCGAG